>NZ_JBEYTJ010000025.1:70333-162817 GCF_040642995.1 Nonomuraea sp. NPDC047529
GTATACGGGGGGGGGGCCCCCCGGCCAGGCGGGGCCCCCCCGGCCCCTTTCGTGCGGGTCACCTGGCGATGAGATGCTGCCCCGCCGCCCCTGGGGTGAAGCGCAGCCTCTTCTCCAGGCAGACCATCGCGCCGTTCTCGCGGACGTTGGTGAACCGGATGTCGTCGGCGAGCGCGCGCATGATCTGCAGTCCTCTGCCGTGCTCGGCCCCCGGGCCGGGTTCGAGCACCTTGTGCGGGTCGAAACCGCCCCCGGTGTCGACGACCTTGATGACGCACAGATCGTCGCGCACGCAGGCGCTGACGGTGTAGTCGTCACTGGGAGCCGCGTGCTTGACCACGTTGGCGCACGCCTCGGTCAGCATCAGCTCGATGTCGTCGCGTACCTGGGCCTCGACGCCGAGCGACCGCAGCGTGCCGTCCAGCATCTTCCTGATCAGCGGGACGCTCGCCGCATCCCTGGGCAGTCGGAGCGCTATCGTCGCCTCCACTGCGTCTCCTCCCGTCTGGATGCGTGCGAGCCTTCTTCCCCGGATCCCGGGCGCCAATCGTCCGTTGTGGCATCAGGAGCCCGGGAGGGCGGCTACTGCTCCAGAAGCCGCAGCGCCACCTCCATGCACGCCTTGTCGATCTCCTCGTCGGTGAGCCCCTCGCCGGCCATGGTCAGCCACTTGCCCGCGTGCAGCGCGAACAGCGCCAGCGACCGGCTGACGCGCTCGGTGGGCGTGGCGCCGGGCCCGCTCATCTCGGCGGTGAGCTCCATCATCGTGTCGCGCATCTTGGCGAGCTTGGGATGGCTGCGCATGGCCGTCTGGTTGCTGTCCAGGAAGCGGGCGACGGCCAGGTAGCGGGGCTGACGGAGGCGTTCGGCGTAACGCGCCAGCAGCTCGCGGCGGGTCTCGGGGGTCTTGGGCATGCTCCTGGCCCAGTCGAGCAGCTCCTGGAGCTCGGCCACCCGGAGGTCGACCAGGCTGCCGACGATGTCGTCCTTGGTCTTGAAGTGGTAGTAAAGCGCGGCCTTGGTCACGCCCAGCTCTTCCGCGATCTCGCGCAGCGAGGTCGCCTCGTAACCCTGCTCCGTGAAGAGCCTCAGCGCGATCTCCTGGATCCGCGCCCGCGTGTCTTCCCGCACTTCGCACCTGTTTCGACTTGACGGTCGGCAAGTTGATGTCCCGCCCATTCTAGGCTTGCCGGTCGGCAAGTAAGCAAGATCAGCTGAAGGCGGAGGCGGTCAGTCCGGCGGCAAGGTGAACAGCCGGTCGATCGCCGTCAGCAGGAACAGGCTGCGCAGATAGGGCGTCAGCGCCACCACCCGTACGACGGCGCCGGCGTCCGCGGCCTGCAACTGGAGGCGGACGAGCCCGGCCAGGCCGGAGGAGTCGACGAAGGTCAGCCGGGACAGGTCGACGTCGATCGCGGTGCAGCCCGCGGGGACGGAGAGCTCGGCCAGCCGGCTCACGGACTCGTAGTCGAGGTCGCCGCTGAGCGCGAGCGAGACGGTCGTCGCGCCCGGCGTGGCGACCTCGATGTGCAGCGGCTTTCTGTCGACCACCCGCCCAGCTTAGCCACCACCGGAAAAATGGGAGGCGCGGGGGCGGGCATATGTGCACAATCGGCCCCATGCACACCTTCAGCCGCCCCCGGGTGGACGACGCCGCGGCCATCCACGAGCTGGTCGCGTCCTACGACACCGAGGTCATCGGGTCGCCCGACATGACCCTCGACGACGTCGCCGACGAGCTGGTCGAGCCGGGCTTCGACCTCGACAGGGACGGCTGGCTGGCCCGCGACGAGACCGGCCTGCTGACCGGGTGGGCCTGGGCGTGCCGGGTGGGCGACAGCGACCTGGTCAACATCGAGGTCATCACCCGCGCCGGCCTGACGGGCCTGCGGGAGGAGCTGTGGCGTACGGTCACCGACCGCGCCCTCGAGCTGGGCGGCGAACGCGGCCACGACGGCGTCACCATCGACATCGGCATCTACCGCGACGACCAGGACAAGCAGTCCTACGCCAAGGAGCAGGGCTTCGAGCCCGGCACCAGCTTCCACCGCATGCGCGTCGACCACGCGGCCCCCGTCGAGCCGCCCGTCCCGCTGCCCGGCCTCACCCTGCACACGGGCGAGAGCGAGGAGACGCGCCGCGCGGCGCACCAGGTGCACCAGCTCGGCTTCGCCGAGCACTTCGGCTTCGTCCCGGTCGACTACGACCACTGGTACGAGCGCCGCCAGGCCCAGAGTGTCACCGACTGGAGCCAGCTCACCCTGGCCAGGATCGACGGGCAGCCCGCCGGCGTGCTGATCGGCAGCAACCAGTTCGTCTCCGACGAGGACTGCGGCTACGTCGCCACGCTCGCCGTGCACCCGCGCTTCCGCGGCCGGGGCCTGGGCCGCTTCCTGCTCCGCCACGCCTTCGCCGCCGACGCCGCCAGGGGCCGCAAGGGCACGATCCTGCACGTCGACAGCAACAACACCACCCCCGCGCTGGGCCTGTACGAGTCGGCGGGCATGCGCCGCGTGCTGGCCATCGACGTGTGGCGGCGCCGCCTCTGACCCGTGCGCGGCTCCGGGGTCAGACCCGGTGGCGGGCCAGGTGCTCCAGCACCGACTGGTTGGCCTCCCAGCCGTCGGGGAACTTCACCGGCACCCCGAGCTGCACCGGCTCGGCCGACGGGTGGGCGTCCAGCAGCTCGGCGATGCCCGCCCGCGCCACCATCACGCAGGCGTGCCGGTGGCGCGAGGCCAGCACGCACAGCCGCCCGGACTCCAGGTGGAAGGCGGTGGCGTCGCGGCGGCCCGACAGCGGGTGCAGCACGATCGTCACGTCGTACTCGCGGCCCTGGAGGCGGTTGGCGGTGTCCACGGTGATCTCCGGCGGCAGCCCGGCGTTCCTGATCGCCGCGACCTGGTCGCGGTGGGCCGCGCCGACCGCGATCCGGTCGGCGGTCACCGGCCGCTCGCCCTGCTCGGAGGTGGCCACGGCCCCGCGCTGGAGCAGCCGCGCCGCCAGCAGCGCCACGGCCTGCACGGCCTCGCCGTCGGTGCGCACGGTGTGCCGGTTGGGCAGCTCCAGCAGCGCCCAGCCCGACCGGGCGGCCTCCTCCAGCGCCCGGTCGTGCACGGTGCCCATGCCGCCGGCGGTCAGGTCCAGCCGCCGGTCGCCCTCGGAGGTGCCCGACCGGAACCCGGTGAACGGGTAGAACGCCTGCGACACCACCGGCGCGGCCGAGGCCGGCAGCCGCCAGGACACCGGCAGCCGGTGGACCGGCAGGCCGGGGTTGTGCCGCAGCAGCACCGCCACCGCGCTCTGCAACGGGTCCCACGACAGCCCCGACCAGCGGTCGCCGTCGACGATCGAGAACGGGTCGAGCTGCCCGGGATCGCCCACGAACAGCGCCCGCTCGAACAGCCCCGCGATGCGCAGCAGCTTGTCCGAGCGCATCTGGTACGCCTCGTCCACGATCGCCCACGGCCACACCCGGCCGGAGATCCACGCCCACTTGTCGGCCGTGGCGATGACGATGTCGGGGTCGCCCAGGTCCTGGATCCTGGTGCCGATCGTGACGCCCGCCAGCTCCAGCATGCGCGGGTGAGGCACGTACCCGCCGGCCGACAGCCGTCCGACCTTCAGGTGCGGGTGCTTGTCGGAGATGCGGGCCACCAGGTCGTCGACCTGCTCGTTGGTCTGGGCGACGATCATCAGCGGCTCGCCGGTGGCGGCGATGTGCGCGGCGGCGCGCACGACCAGGGTGGACTTGCCCGCGCCCGGCGGGGAGTCGACCACGACGCCGCGGTTCCTGGGCAGGTCGGCCAGGACGTTCGCGATCACCTGCTCCGGGCTCTCGCTCACGACCATTCCTCCTGCGCGTCCTCGTCGTCGGGGATGTACTCCTGCGGCGGCCCGCCGTGCGTCCACGGCGTGGCCTCGGCCTCGGGCAGCGTCGGCGAGCCCTGGAAGTCGTCGGTCAGCGAGGTGTAGCAGACGCGCTCGCCGACCTCCGGCACGGCGCCGGGGACGGGCGTCTTCCCCCGGCCCATGCCCTTGGTGATCTTCAGGGTGACCAGGCCGTCGCGGGCCTCCACCAGCTCGGCGCCCTGGCCGCGGCGCTCCGGGGTGCCGAGCGAGGCGCCGGGCGCCAGGCGCACCGGGTCGTCGGTCTTGAGCACCACCAGCGGACGCAGCTTGCGCGAGCGGCCCTCGCCCTCGACGTTGTCGGGCACGGTCTCGACCACCTCGCCGGCGAACGCCTCACCGGTCAGCCGGTACTCGGCCATCACCAGCGGGTCGTCGTAGGCGCGCTGCACGTCGTAGGCGGCCTGGGCACGTTCCATGCGGGCCAGCTTGGCCGCGGCGGCCACCGCGCCGTCGCGTCTGGCCTGCGGCGGCGCGCCCTCGGCGATGTGGGCGGCCATGGCGCTGAACGAGCCGCGGTCCTGCTCCCAGCGCTGGGCCACGCTCGCGCCCGGCTCCAGCCCGGACAGCAGGTCGAGCGCCTGCCACATCAGCCGCCAGGTGGGTTCGAGCTGGGTGCGCAGCGCCTCGGCGACCCGTTCGGGCGACTCGCTCTCGATGGCCGGGGCGAGCACCTCGGCGTCGAAGCCGGGATCGGTCGCGGGCCCGGCGGGCGGCCAGATCAGCGGATCCTCGGCGTCGTCGGAGGGCCCCTGGGTGATCCAGGACAGCAGCGCGGCCAGGTTGGCGTCCTCCAGCGCGCTCTGCCCGCTGGCCCAGTGGCGGCCCAGCTCCTCGGTCACGGCCGGCGTCAGCGACGAGCCCGGGTAGGCGGCCCGCTCGCCGAAGTACGTCAGCCACCGCCCCAGCAGCGGCACCTCCGGCGGCACCGGGTAGGGCCCGTCGGGCCTGCGGAAGCGCGTGGAGCGGCCGAGCAGCCTGGCGAAGGCGACCCCCGCCTGGTTCGGCACGACGAGCTGCGGCGCGTCGAGGGCCCGCTCGTAGGGGTCGGCGTTCTTGCGCTCCACCGTCTCGGTGTCGGCGGTGAACGACTCGATGTACGGCAGCAGCACCCCGGCCAGCTCGGCGGCCCAGGCGAAGCGCAGGTCGCGGTTGCGCGGCTGGGTGACGACGAGCAGGCGCGGCCGGTCGCGGTCGGTGCCGAGCATGGCGGCCAGCGGCGCGGCGGCCTCGCCCGACAGCTTGAGCGGGACGAACACCATCGGCCGAGCGCCCACGTGACAGTGGCGGACCGTGGCGACGGGCTGGGCGATGCCCTCCTGCAGAGCGCGCAGCCGGGCGAGCGAGGTGAGCAGGCTCAACTGAGGCACTCCCTGCGCAGGCGTTCGGCGTTGCGGAGCAGGCCGGCGATCTCCTCCTGGCCGTCGGCCGGGTCGCGCAGGCCGTCGGCCAGGCCCAGCGCCTCGGCCACCGAGGCGACCCCGCCCAGCTCGTCGCGCACCTGGCGGCCGAGCAGGTCGGAGGCGCCCTCCTGGCGGGCCTCGTCGCGGCAGAAGTAGCACAGGTCGCACGTGGACAGGCAGTCGGGGGCGTAGCGGGCGGTCGTCCTGTGCAGCGCGTCGGTCAGCTCGGCGACCGGGCGGGTGGGCCGGCCGTCCTCGCCGGGCCGCAGGTCGAAGCTGAGGTCGTCGGGCAGCGCCGCGAGCAGCCGGTCGAGGCCGGTCATCCGGGTGAGCTGACGGCGCAGCACGGCGAGCTGCCTGCGCACGTCGACCAGGGTCGCCACGGGCCGGTTGGCGAAGTTCTCGGGGCACACCAGCACCACGTCGTGGGAGACGGTACGCGGGTCGTGCCCGAGCTCCTCCAGCATCGTGCGCAGCGCCAGCACGTAGACCGCGGCCTGGCGGGCGGCGGCGGCCACCGCGCCGGGGTCGGCCTGCCCGTCCACCACCGCGAACGACTTGATCTCGACCACGTGGAAGCGGCCGCCGAGCTGGAAGGCCACCACGTCGGGTTCGAGGAAGGCGGTGTGGCCGGCGATCTCCAGGCTGAGCAGCGGGTGGTCGAACAGCGTGCCGGCGTCCTGGTCGCCGCGCGCCGCCCGGTCGAACAGGGCCCGGGTGTGGGTGTGGCGCAGGTGGGCGCCGACGTTCTCCACGTCGTGGTAGGCCACCTCGGCGACCGGCAGGCCGAGCACCTCCCTCAGCAGGCGCAGCAGCTCGGCGCAGCCGTCGGCCTTGACCAGCGCCTCGAACGCGTTCCCGCGGGTGATCGCGAACGGCGACTGGCCGAACGGCGCGGGGAAGCCCAGATGGCGGGCGGCGGCGTCCTTGTCGACGCCCGCGCCGTCCATGAGGGCCCGGCGGGCGCAGCCGGGGTTGGCGGCCAGGGCCGCGATCGCCCGGGCGTCGTGCGGCTTGGGCGGGGTCGTGCCGCGCAGGGCGTCGAGCCGGTGGGCCGGGCCGTCCTCGCGTCTCAAGCCGCTCACGTCGCTGTCTCCTCCTTGATCGTGCCCAGCGTAGCGGCGCCGAACAGCCTGGCCACGTCACCGAGCTGGGATGTGGCGCGTCGTGCCAGCTCGGCGCGGTCGCGCGTGTCGCGTTCCGCGTGCACGGCCAGCTCGGCCCCGGCCGCCTCGGCGATCCGCCGGCGGTCGGGCGGGCCGAGGTCGGCGGCCGTGGCGCCGGGGACGTTCCTGGCCATCCGCGCCAGTAAGCGCAGCGCCCGCTCGTCCTCGCATTCGTGCGAGGCCACGGCGATGGCGCAGGTCAGGAAGTCGACGCGGGGGCTGAGCGGGCCGACGACGCGCCGCTCCAGCGGCCAGGTGCTGAGCGTCAGCAGGCCGCGGGCGGGGGAGAGGCGGTCGGTCAGCGCCGCGCACAGGTAGTACGGCCGCCCGTGCGGTGTGGACCGGAACGAGCGTTCCTCGTCGCGGCGCAGGCTGGTGAGCTGGGCGCTGCGGATGGTGCCGGCGAAGAACGCGCCGCTGACCGCCACCACCAGGCGCGGCTGCGCGGCGGCCCCGAGCAGCGCGAGCGCCTGGTGCACCTGCTCGCGCACGGTGACCAGCCGGGGCCCCTCCGCCCTGCCGCGCGGCTGCTCGCCGCTCACCAGGGCGTCCCAGGCACGCTCGGCGGTGCGCAGCTCGGCGCGCAGGACGCGGGCCGTCGCGCCGTCCTTGACGCGCATGGCCTTGCGCACGCCGGCCCGGAGCCCGTCGATCCGCCGCTCCAGCTCGTCCAGCCGGTCACTCATGGCGCGAGGGTATCAACAGTTCCAGTATTTCCCAGTATTTACACTGAAATCTACTTTGTAAAGGGCCGGGCCAGGAACCACGTGCGGTCCTCGGTGAGGAACCGCTCCAGCCGCAACCCCTCGGCGGCCAGGTCGGCGGCCAGGTCGTCGTCCGTCATCCGCCGCGAGGTGAACGACTGCGTCCACACCCGGTCGCCGTGCTCGTAGCGCATGGTCGCCGCGAACACGCCGGGGGAGATCTCCTCGACCTCGGCCAGCGTGATCGTGACGTCGCCGTCGGCCCTGCCCGAGCCGGCCCGCCAGGAGTCGTGCCGCTCGGCCGGCATCCACTGGACGAGCACCGCCCCGCCCGGCTCGACGTGCCGCGCGCACGCGGCCAGGAAGGCGCGCCTGACCTCCCCGTCGACGACGTTGACGAGCTGGGAGGCCAGCGTGACGGTGTCGAAGCGGCGGTCGAGCCGCAGCTCCTGGAGTCGCGCGTGCACGGTCCCGGCCCCGCGCACGTGCGCCAGCATCTCGGCGGACTCGTCCACGGCCACGACCTGTAACCCGGCCTCGACGAGGGCGTGGGTGACCCTGCCGACGCCGGCCCCGAGCTCCAGGACGGACCCGCCGGGCGGGGTCTCCTGGATCACGAGGTCGGCGTCCCGGCCGGGCCGGAGGAGGGTGTAGAAGTCGACAGGGGATCCGTCGGGGGTGATGGCGCCTGGGCCTGTGCCACTGTTCTTCATGACGAAAAACCTAACCGCCGAGTGAGCCGCGCGCAGGCGGGGGACGATGGGCTCTGTGACCGGTGAGGTACGAGCTCTGATCGGCGTCGGCGCGGGCCTGACCGCCGTTCCCCCCGTCTACTACCTGACCGAGGCGGGCGCCAGAGCCCTGCGGACCGGCCAGGCGGCCTTCGCCCCGGCCCCCGCCGGGCTCGGCTTCCTGGCGGCCGCGGCGCTGATCGTCGCCGTGCTGGCCGCCTGGCCCGCGGCGGCGCTGGCCTGCGGGCTGCCGCTGGCCGTGGCGGGCGTGCTGTTCGCCCTCGACCTGCGGGCCGCGATCGGCCTGGCGGGCGTGCTCCCCGGGCTGTGGGAGCCGCCGTGGGCCGAGCCGCCCGGCACCCTCGCCGGGGCGACCGGCCTGTACGCCTACACCGGCGCGTTACTGGTCTTCTCGGCGCTGCTGCCGCGTCGCCTGCGATCTATCCTGAGCAGATGAGCAGACGGGACCCCGACCGGCGCAGGGCGCTGCTCGACGCCGCCGACCGGGCCATCCTGGCCGAGGGCCCCGAGGTGTCGATGGCGGCCATCGCCGCCGAGGCCGGCGTCACCAAGCCCATCCTCTACCGCCACTTCGGCGACAAGAGCGGTCTCTACCAGGCGCTGGCCGACCGCCACGTGCGCACGGTGATCGCCCGGCTCCGCCCCCAGTTCGCCGGGCCCGGCGCCGACCCGCGGGCCCGCGCACGGGCCGCCATCGGCGTCTACCTCGACCTGATCTCGGCCAACCTCGACCTCTACCGCTTCCTGTTCCACCGGGCCGGCGCCGAGGACACCCGCATCCGCTCCCACATGACCTCGCTCGTGCGCGGCCTGGGCGAGGAGCTGGGCCAGGTGCTGGCGGCCGAGCGGGTGGTGCCCGACCCGGTGCGGGCGCAGGTGCTCGGCCACGCGTTCGTCGGCATGGTGCAGGCGACGGGCGACTGGTGGCTGGAGCATCCGGAGGTCGACCGCTCGCAGGTGGTGGAGGGGCTGGTCGACGTGATCGCGGCGGCCATGGCCCCCGGCCGCCGGGGCGCGGCCGTCGCCGGGGGCTGAGCGCCGCGGTCAGGCCAGCAGGCCGAGCAGGTCCCACTCGGTCTGGCAGACGCGGCGGCCGAGGGCGGCCAGCTCCACCGACGCCGCGCCGCCGCGCAGGTGCCGCATGGTCTGCATGACGCAGATGATCCCCCACTTCAGCACCCCGAACGTCTCCCACCAGCGCAGCGCGTCCAGGTCGACGTGCCGCCCGCCGGCCTCCTCGTAGGCGGCGATCAGCTCGGCGTAGCCGCCGAACCCGCCCACGGGCAGCGGCGAGCCGAACCGCCACGCCTTGACGCACAGCCAGCCCAGGTCCTCCAGCGGGTCGCCGGCGTGGGCCAGCTCCCAGTCGAGCACGGCCCTGATGCCCTCCGGGCCGACGATCAGGTTGCCGTTGCGGAAGTCGCCGTGCACGACGCCCGTGGGGGCGGCGGGCGGCCGGTCGGCTGCGAGCCTGCGCAGGGCCAGCTCGAACACCGGGTGCGGCTCGCCGGTCAGGTCCAGCACGTCGCGCCAGCGCCGCAGCGGGTGGCCGGGCCCGGCCCCGGCTTCCGCTCCGGCTCCGGTCTCCGCGTCGGTCGCGGGCAGGCAGGACAGCGGCATGCGGTGGATCGCCGCCAGCGTCCGGCCGCACTCGGCGGCCAGCCCGGCCCTGGCCTCCCGGTACTCCTCGTCCCGCAGGATCCTGCGCGGGATGGTCTCGCCGGGGACCCGGGTCATCAGGATGTACGGATCGGCGGGCGGATCGGCGGCTGCCACGACGTGCGGCACGGGCACTCCGGCGTCGGCCGCCGCCCGCATCAGCCGCGCCTCGGCGGCCAGCCCGGCGCCCACCTCCAGGACGGCCCCCGGCCCGTCGAGCCGGAGCACCAGCTCGTGCCGGTCGCCGCCGGGGGTGACCACGTCCAGGGCCCAGGTCTCCCTGGAGGCCCCGCCGGGCAGCCGGACCGCGTACGGGACGGCCGCGCCGGGGCCGTACACCTGGCGGGCGATCGTCTCGGCACGGTTCATCGCAGGCCGAACTCCCAGTTGCCGCCGGCCGCGTACTCGCCCAGGAGGCGGCGGCCGACCGCGTCCACGTGCACCTCGTCGGGGCCGTCGTAGACGCGTGCGGCGCGGGCGTGCCGGTACATGCGGTCCAGCGGGGTGTCGGGGGTCAGGCCGGCCGCGCCGTACACCTGGACGGCCCGGTCGATGACGTTGTGCAGCATGCGCGCCCCCACCACCTTGATCGCGCCGATCTCGACGCGGGCCTGCGAGCCGGCGTCCACGGCCTCGGCGGCCTGGAGGGTGAGCAGGCGGGCGGCCTGGATCTCGGTGTAGGAGTCGAACACGTGCTGCCGCATGAGCTGCTTGGCCGCCAGCGGCTCGCCGGACGCGGTGCGCGCGTGCAGCCGCCGGCACATCAGGTCGAAGGCCCGCTGCGCCTGCCCGAGCCAGCGCATGCAGTGGAAGATCCGGCCGGGCCCGAGGCGCTGCTGGGCGATGACGAAGCCGCGCCCGCGCTCGCCCAGCAGGTTCGCGGCGGGCACCCGCACGTCCTCGTAGCGCACCTCGCAGTGGGCGCCGCCGAGCCCGAGCACCGGGGTCTCGCGCACGATCGTGTAGCCGGGCGTGTCCGTCGGCACGAGGATCATGGAGAAGGCCCAGTGGGGCGGCGCGTCCGGCTCGGTCCGGCACATCACGGTCGTGTACGCCGCCGCCGACGCGCCCGTGGTGAACCACTTGTGCCCGTTGATCACCCAGGTGTCGCCGTCGAGCACGGCAGAGGTGGTGATCCGGGTGGGGTCGCTGCCGGCGGCCTCCGGCTCGGTCATCGCGAAGCTGGGCGAGATGTCGCCGCGCACCAGCGGCTCCAGGTAGCGTTCGCGCTGCTCGGGGGAGGCGTGCTCGTGCAGCATGAGCGAGTCCTGCAGGGTGAACGAGCCGAGGGCGAGCTGCCCGTACTCGCTGCGGCCCTGGACCTCGTTGACGTAGACGTAGTCGAGGAACGGCAGCCCGCCGCCGCCCAGTTCGCGCGGGTGGCCGAGGGCCCACAGGCCCTCCTTCCTGGCCTCGTCCCGCAGCCCGGCCAGGGTGGCGGCGGCTCGGGGGCCGCCCTCGTGCAGGACCTCCTCGGCCGGTTCGACGCGCTCGGTCATGAACGCGCGCACGGCGTCGCGGATCGGCCGGACATGCCCGGGTACGGCGAAGCTCATGGGGTGATCTCAACCGAAATCCGTTGCGCGGTCAACGGCCGGCGCGCGGGACGGGAAAGGGCCCGGCAGCGGCCGCCGGGCCCTTCGGAGGGGACGGGGGTCAGGCCGCGTTCTCCTCGGCCTTGCGGGGCAGGACCTCCAGCTCGAACGCCCCCGACCTGACCGCCTCCAGGAAGTGCAGCCAGTCGCGGCGCGGGATCTCCAGGACCACGTCAGGGGAGGAGTCGTGGATGAGCTCCACGTGGTCGTTGATGCGGCAGGCCTTGACGCGTACGTCGTCGTTCATGCTGCGCTCCCTCGGGTTGACTGCGGCTGAGCGGCCCGGGGGTCCGGGGGCCTGGGAGCTGCGCCGGGCGACTTTCCCAGCCGTCCGGGCCGTCCGCGTGACCCCGGAGGGCCGGGCCGCTCGAGAAGCGTGTCATCGTCGCGCGCGGGCCCGCCACCGGGGGTGTCGGCGGTCCGGTAGAGACACGCCGATCGCGGGGGGAGGTCTGTCGTCCCGGGGGTGGAGAAAGGTCATCCGGGCGCCGGGGCCTTGACAGGGAGGGCGGTGATCTTTATGCCTGGGCTCATGACAGGCCGTGCGCGGGCGTACGGCTCCGGAGCGAGGTGACGGGAGTGCCGCCGATGGCGCAGCCCCATGACGTGCCCACCGCCGCGCAGCTCGTCGCGGCCGTGCGCGAGTTCCTGCGCGACGACGTGCTGCCCGCGGCCGAGGGGCGGGTGCGCTTCCACACGCGGGTGGCGATCAACGTGCTGGCCATGGTGGAGCGGGAGATCGAGCTGGGCCCGGACCAGGCCGCCGAGCACGCCGCGCGGCTGGCGGCCCTGGGCGTGGCCGACGACGCCGAGCTGGCCGCCGCCGTCCGCGCGGGCCGCTTCGACGGCGACGACGCGCTCACCGCCGCGCTGGTCCAGGCCGTACGGGCCAAGCTGGAGGTGGCCGATCCCGGCTACCTCCAGCGGCCGTGAGCGTCAGTGCGACCCGGCCAGGTCCAGGTCCTTGACGTCCGGGTCGCCCTCGTCGGCGAAGTAGTCGCCGCGCCGGGTGGTGTCCGTGCCGTCGGCCACCTTGGCCGCCCGGAAGATCAGCGTGGCGAGCGCGGCCACGACCAGGTTGACGATGAGCGCGAGGAAGCCCGCGTAGATCGTCATCTTGGTGTCCAGGCCCAGGTTCGCCATGCTGAAGGCCGAGCCGCCGAAGTGCTCCTTGCCCTTGGCCGGGTTGGGGATGAGGTAGAGCATCCACATGCCCGCCGCCAGGCCCAGGGCCCAGCCCGCCATCAGGCCGCCCTTGTGGAACCAGCGCGTGTACAGGCCGAGCGCCACCGACGGCAGCGTCTGCAGGATGATCACGCCGCCGATGAGCTGGAGGTCGATCGAGAACTGCGGGTCCAGCAGCAGGATGCACAGCACCGCGCCGACCTTGACCACGAGCGAGACGACCTTGGAGACCTTGGCCTCCTGGGCGTCGGTGGCCTGCTTGTTGATGTACTCGCGGTAGATGTTGCGGGTGAACAGGTTCGCCGCCGCGATCGACATGATCGCCGCCGGCACCAGCGCGCCGATGCCGATGGCCGCGAACGCCACGCCGGCGAACCAGTCGGGGAAGAGCTGGTCGAACAGGTTCGGCACGATCGTGTTCGGGTCGCCGTCGACCGGCTTGGTGCCGGCCGCGATGGCCATGAAGCCCAGCAGCGCGATCAGGCCGAGCACGAAGCTGTAGGCCGGCAGCGCCGACATGTTGCGCTTGATGACGTTGCGGTTCTTGGAGGCCAGCACGCCGGTGAGGCTGTGCGGGTAGAGGAACAGCGCCAGGGCCGAGCCGAAGGCCAGCGTGACGTACTGGAGCTGGTTGGCGCCGTTGAGCAGGATGCCGTCGCCCGGGGCGGGGGTCTTGTCGAACTTGGCCTGGGCCATGTCGAAGATGTTGCCCCAGCCGCCCAGCTTGGCCGGGATGTAGATGACCGCGGCCAGGATCACGATGTAGATCAGCGCGTCCTTGACGAAGGCGATCAGCGCCGGCGCGCGCAGGCCCGACTGGTAGGTGTAGGCCGCCAGGATCGCGAACGCGATGATGATCGGCAGGTGCCCGGTGATGCCCATCGACTTCAGCACCGCCTCGATGCCGACGAGCTGCAGCGCGATGTACGGCATCGTGGCCACCAGCCCGGTGATGGCGATCAGCAGCGCCAGCGTCGGCGACCCGAAGCGCGCCCGGACGAAGTCGGCGGGCGTGACGAACCCGTGCACGTGCGAGACCGACCACATCCGCGCCAGCACCAGGAACACCAGCGGGTAGACCACCACGGTGTAGGGCAGCGCGTAGAAGCCGAGCGCGCCGGAGCTGAACACCAGCGCGGGCACGGCCACGAACGTGTAGGCGGTGTAGAGGTCGCCGCCGACCAGGAACCAGGTGACCCAGGAGCCGAAGCTGCGGCCGCCCAGGCCCCACTCGTTGAGGCTGGCCAGGTCGGTGGGCCGCCGCCAGCGGGCCGCGACGAAGCCCATGCCGCTGACCAGGACGAACAGCAGCGCGAAGACGACCAGCTCGGTCACGTGCCCGCTCATTTGGTCATCCTGTAGACGATGGTGGTGCAGCCGACGCCGATCACGATAAAGGCGAGCTGCAGCCAGTAGAACAGCGGGAAGCCGAGCAGGCGCGGCTCGTCGGAGTTGAACAGGAACGTCAGCAGCGGCAGCACGATCGGCACGACCAGCAGCCAGTTCCATGGGCTGCGGTCGGTACGCGGCGGCTGCCCGGATTCCCCGGTAGTCATCGACCCTCCGATTGGGGGGATCAGGGGCGGCTTGTTGACCGGCCCCTGACAACGTAGTCAATGGAGGGAGATTAGCTTTCCGGTGGTATTAAACCCAATGTCCGGAACATCACAGTTTGGCCTAAATGTCGAGATCAACTCTCGGCAGGCGAGACCAAAGCCCACCCCTCGCACCCGGCACGTTAAGTCGCCACCGCGTCGCGCGGAACCGGGCGATCGGCGAATGGTCGGCTACTCGCGATGAACGGTCACTTCGTCGGCGATGTCGCGCGTCCCGTAGCCCTCGGGGGCGGGCACCTCGGTGATCGGGTCGGGGCGGTCGTCGAACTCCAGCCGCAGCGCCCGGGCCATGGTGGCGTGCATCTCGTACAGGCAGACGATGTAGGTCAGCTCCAGGATCTGCTCGTCGGGCAGGTGGGCGCGCAGCACGGCGAACACCTCGTCGTGCACCCGGCCGCCGTCCAGCACCAGCCCGTCGGTGTAGGCCAGCACCGCCCGTTCCAGCTCGCCGAACCGGTCGCTGACCTGCCAGGAGGCGACCGCCCGCACCTTTTCCTCCGGTACGCCGAGCGCCCTGAGCTGCTTGCAGTGCTGGGAGTAGACGAACTGGCTCTGCCGCGCCCAGCCCGCCCTGGTCTGCCCCAGCTCGCGCAGCACCGGGTCGAGCCGTGACTCGCGGTAGATCTGGAAGCCCTTGACGCAGTGGCGGAAGATCTTGGGGTCGAGGGCGAACACCGTCCACCAGTCGCCCGGCGAGCCGGTCGCGGTCCCCGTGCCGTCGGGGGACAGCAGCCGGTCGTGGAAGAACCGGACGACGGGGTCGGTCACCTCCTCGGGCGGCACCCGGCGCAGGCGCGGCATCAGACGGTCCTGTCGGCGGCCGTCTTGGGCTCGTGCCGGACGTCGCCGGGCCGCCCGTCCGGCCGTCCGTCCGGGTGGGTCCAGGCGGCGAACTCCACCAGGATCCCGTCGGGGTCCTTGAAGTAGATGGACCGGACGAACACGCCCTCGTGCATCTCGGCCGCCACGCCGAACTCGCTGTCGTCGTGGTTGAGCAGCACGCCCACGTCGATGCCCTTGGCCACCAGCCGGTCGCGGTACTCCTCGATGCGTTCGGGCGGCACGTCGAAGGCGATGTGGTTCATCGAGCCGACCGCCGACAGCAGCTCGCCCCGGTCCGGCAGGTTCCTGGGCGCGGAGACCCCGGGCACGCCCTCGGGGGCGTCGGGGAACCAGAAGAAGGCCAGCGCGTTGGCGCCGCCGCAGTCGAAGAAGAAGTGCTGGCCCCAGCCCAGGGGCAGCTCGATCGTCTTGATCAGCGGCATGCCCAGCACGCCGGAGTAGAAGTCGACGGTCTGCTTCATGTCCGAGCAGACCAGGGCGATGTGGTTGACCCCGCGGAGCTCGAATTCGCTGTTCATAGTAATCAACTACTTATCACAGCGTTCTTGCGTAAAACATGACAGGGGATGGCGGGTATCCGGGACACGATCGTCAGCGTGATTGTTGTGGTGGCGGGCGCGACCCGCGGAACGGGACGAGGAATGGCGGTCGCCCTCGGGGCGGCCGGGGCGACGGTCTACTGCGCCGGACGCAGTACGCGGGAGCGGCGTTCGGAGATGAACCGTCCGGAGACGATCGAGGAGACCGCCGAGCTGGTGAGCGCGGCGGGCGGGACGGGCATCGCCGTCCCCGTCGACTTCCTGGACCCGGCGCAGGTGGCGGAGCTGGCCGCCCGCGTCGAGCGCGAGCAGGGCCGGCTGGACGTGCTGGTCAACGACGTGTGGGGCGGCGACCACCTGTGGCAGTGGGAGACCCCCGTCTGGAAGCAGGACCAGGACGACGGCCTGCGCCTGCTCAGGCTGGCCGTCGACACCCATCTCGTCAGCGCCCGGCACCTGTTGCCGCTGCTGATCCGGCACGAGGGCGGCCTGGTCGTGGAGATCACCGACGGCACCTGGGAGTTCAACCGGACCCGTTACCGCGGGAACGTCTACTACGACCTGGCCAAGGTGTCGGTCAACCGGCTGGCCTTCGCCTGGTCCCACGAACTACGCGCGTACGGCGGGACGGCGGTGGCGGTCACGCCGGGCTTCCTGCGTTCGGAGGCGATGCTGGAGGGCTTCGGCGTCACCGAGGAGAACTGGCGCGAGGCCAAGGCGGACGGCGCGTGGATGGTCTCCGAGACCCCCGCCTACGCCGGCCGCGGCGTGGCCGCCCTGGCCCAGGACCCCGACCGGCGGCGGTGGTCGGGATCGTCGGTCACCAGCGGCGAGCTGGCCGAGGCGTACGGGATCACCGACGTGGACGGCAGCCGGCCGCAGGTGTGGCGCTACCTCGACGAGGTCGGCGAGAAGGGCGGCGACGGCAGCTGGGAGAACTACCGCTGACGCGCACGGCGCCCCCGGACGGCGATCCCCCTCGGCGCCCACGGTCGAGCGCCCGGGGGGCGGCGCCCGCCGGTCAGCGTTCGTAGAGCGCGGCCGTGCGGGCGGCGGCGTCGGCGACCAGGGCGCGCAGCTCGGCGGGCGCCAGTACCTCGGCCTCCGGGCCGAAGCGCAGCACCTGCGTGTAGGCCACCTCCACCGACTCCACGGCCAGCCGCACGGTCCCGTCGGGCCGGAGCGAGGCCAGCGCGTCGTCCAGGGCGGCGGGGTCGGCGACGTACCGCAGCATGCGCCGGCCCGCCGGGGTCAGCCGCAACGTGATCACGTCCCTCAGCAGGGAGCGGCTGAACTCGGCCGCCTGCCCGGCCCAGAACGCGGCCAGGTCGAAGCCGGCCGCCCGCTCGAAGCGCGGCTCGCGCGCCCGGACGTCGCCCATCCGGTCCACCCGGAAGATCAGGAACCGCTCGCCCAGACGGGCCACCAGGTACCAGGCGCCCGCCTTCAGCACCAGCCCGTACGGGTCCAGCTCCCGCGTGCGCTCCTTGTAGACCACCGTGACCGGCAGGTCGTTCCACACGGCCCTGGCCAGCGGCGCCAGGGCCGGGGGCGGCGGCACGTCGGCGGCGTACCAGCCGGGCGCGTCCAGGTGGAAACGCTGCGCGGCCGTGGCGGGCGCGTCGCGCAGCGAGGGGGACAGCGCCGCGGCGGCCTTGAGCCGGGCCGTCGCGGCCACCTCCTGCAACCCCATCTCGCGCAGCGCCGCGGGCACCCCCGACAGGAACAGCGCCTCGGCCTCGGCCCGGTCCAGCCCGGTCAGCCGGGTGCGGTAGCCGTCCAGCAGCCGGTAGCCGCCGCCGCGCCCCCGGTCGGCGTAGACCGGCACGCCCGCCTCCGACAGCGCCAGCACGTCCCGGTGCACCGTGCGCTCGGAGACCTCCAGCTCCTTGGCCAGCTCGGCCGCCGTCATCCCGCCCCTGGCCTGCAACAGCAGGACCAGCGACATCAGCCGCGCGGCGCGCACAGCGGCAGCACCACGGCCGAGGGACGGGCGGGGGAGTGGAACACCTCGACGTCGGCGGGCGTCATCGGGCCGCCCGCCGCGCCCACCGGCTCGCCGGTGCCCGGGTTGCGGGCGATCGTCGGGTACGCGCCGGCCGCCACGTGCACCCGGATCCGGTGGTCGCGGCGGAACCGGTGCCCGATCGGCCACAACTCCACCCGTACGCGGCGCACGCCGTCGCCGTCCCCGTCGCCGGTTGCCCGCGGGCCCAGCCGCCGCACCCCCTCGCACAGGTTGAGCGAGCGGCCGTCGGGGTGCACGTCGCACACCCGGACCACCACGTCCACGTACGGCGTGCTGGAGCGGACGTACACGTCGGCGTGCACCGGGCCGATCATCTCCACGTCCGACTCCAGCGCCGCCGAGCTGTAGACCAGCACGTCGCGCCGGGCCTCCAGACGCCGCTGGTCGCGCGGCCTGGAGTCGGCCAGCAGCACGGGCCCGCCGATCGCCGGCGTGGGATGGGCGGGGTGGTAGCGGAACCGGTCGGTCCCGGCCTCCTCCGGCTCCCGCGTGGCCAGCCCACCGCCGGACCGCAGGTGCCAGCGCTGCTCCCGCATGCCCGGCACCGGCCAGTCGGGGTAGTCGCGCCACTCGCCGGCCCCGGTGACGAAGAGCCGCACCGGGTCCGGGCGCAGACCGGACGGGTCACCCATCAGGTGCGCGCGGAACCAGGCCAGCGCCTCGGCCTTCGAGGGCCGCCCGTGCCGGGAGTCGACGTGGTACCAGGGCCCGATCGTCAGGTACGGCCGCCGCCCGGCCGCCCGCATCGCCGCGTAGTCCTTGAGCTGCCAGGGCAGGAAGACGTCGTACCAGCCGCCGAGCATGGTGACCGCCGCCTCCACCTCGCCGACCTTGGGGGAGAAGTCCCGCTTGTGCCAGTACGGCACGGCCGGATCGGCGTGGTGGGCCAGCAGGTCCTGGAAGAACCGCAGCGGCCGGCCCGCCGAGGCCACGTCCAGCTCGGCCACCGGCCGCCCCGACAACACGGCCCGGCGGGTCACCCTGGGGGCGGTCAGCATCGCGGCCCCGCCGACGAAGCGGCGCGTCATGGTGTCGGTCAGCGTGGTCCAGCTCAGCGTCGACTCCAGCGCGAACGCGCCGCCCACGTACGCGGCGTCCCTGAACTGGGAGGCGGTGATCTGCGTGGCCATGGCCTTGAGCTCGGGCCCGGCCTCGGCGGCGACGGCCCACTGGGCGTAACCGAGGTAGGAGGGGCCGAACATGGCGAACGAGCCGCCGTACCAGGGCTGCTCGCGCAGCCAGGAGATGGTGGCCAGGCCGTCGTCGTGCTCGTCGCCGAGCGGGTCGAGGCTGCCGCCGGAGCCGAAGCCGCCCCGGCAGCTCTGGATCAGCACGTGGAAGCCGTTCCTGGCGAAGCCGCGGCCGTACATCCAGCCGAACAGGCCGCGCCGGCCGTAGGGCGAGCGGATCAGCACCGCCGGGGCCGGCCGGCCGTGAGCCGGGGCGTAGTGGTCGGCCAGCAGCGTCACACCGTCGGGCATCGGGACGGGGATGTCCCGCCGGAGCCGCACGCGTCTCATGTCATAACCAGTAACAGATGGGGCCGGATAGGCGGTAGCCGGGGGTTACGGTCGCGTAAGGAGAATCTCCTTGGCAAACTATCCGGTCATGGGACGAATCACCTCGTATGTCGCCCTAGGGGACAGCTTCACCGAAGGACTGGAAGACCCGGCCGAGTACGGCTTCCGCGGCTGGGCCGACCGGCTGGCCGAGCACATCGCGGCCGACAACGCAGAGTCCGGCAACCTCGGGGCCCGGCAGCCCGGCCTGCGGTACGCCAACCTCGCCGTCCGCGGCCGGCTGATCGACCAGATCGTGGCGGAGCAGGTGCCGAAGGCGGTCGAGCTGGGCGCCGACCTGGTCTCGCTGTGCGCCGGGGGCAACGACATCCTGCGGCCGGGCAGCGGGCCCGCGTCCGTGGCCAGGCGGCTGGAACAGGGCGTCAGGACGCTCACCGAGGCGGGCAGCCGGGTGCTCATGTTCACCGGCTTCGACCTGCGGCACGTGCCGGTGATGCGGCTGGCGCACTCCAAGATCGAGGTCTACAACCTGCACATCCACGACATCGCCCGCCGCTACGACGCGCTGCTGGTCGACCTGTGGCCGATGCCGGTCCTGCGCGACCCGCGCGCCTGGAACGCCGACCGCCTGCACCTCAGCCCCGACGGCCACCGCCGGGTGGCGCTGCGGGCCGCCGAGGTGCTCGGCGTGCCGGTGGGCGAGGACTGGCGCGAGGCGTACCCGGTCAGGCGGCCGCCGGTCTGGACGGCCGCCCGCCGCGAGGACCTGCGCTGGGCCAGGACCTACCTCGGCCCGTGGATCGGCAGGCGCATCAACCGGCGCTCCTCGGGCGACGGGGTCCTCCCCAAGCGCCCCGACCTCGCCCCACTGACGACCGCCGACCACTGACCACTGATCAGGGACGCCCGGCCGAGCCGCCTGAGCGCGGAGACCCGGGGACCCGCCGCACCAGGGACGGCGGGACCCCGGGCGGTCACGGGAGCGCCTTGTCCGGGCGCTCGGAGACGCGCACGCCGCTGACCAGCGTGGCCCCCTGCCGGGCGGCGAAGCGCACGTTGAGCTGACCGTCGGTCACCTTCACCGTGTACTGCCTGGCCACCGCCGTGTACGTGCCCGCCTCCAGCGCCAGGTCCAGCGCCGGGATCGCGAGCTGCCCCTCGACCAGCACGTCGAAGACCCGCTTGCCCATCTGCGTGCTCTTCACCTCGGCGAAGTCCAGCTCCACCGTGTACGTCCCGGCGGGCACGCCGTCGAACCGGTACTCCAGCATGCCCTCCCTGGCCGTCCTGAACAGCTCCTGGTCGGCGGTGCCCGCGATGGTCCTGGACGTGCTCGCCGTCTTGGTCGAGGTCGCCACGTAGCCGTACCCGCCCTGGGCGTAGCGGCGGTCGGGCGTCCAGGCGTCGCCGTCGGCGTCGGTCAGCGCCTTCGAGCCGCCGGCGTCGACGGCCACCTGGAACTTGGGCACCACCACGGTCACCTTGATCTCGATGGCCGGCTGCCGCCCGCTGGCGGACTTGACGACCAGCTTGCCGGTACGCGTCCCGCCGGGCGTCACCCCGGCGCCGGAGACCGTCACCTTCAGCGTCGCCTTCTGGCCCTTGGCCAGCTCGCCCGCCTGCGGCGTGACCGACATCCAGGCGGCGTCGCCGGTCACCGTGTAGGCGGTGGGCGAGCCCAGGTTCGTCAGCTCCAGCGTCCGCGTCCGGGTCGCCCCGGCCGGCATGACCGCGGTCACCTCGGCGGCCGAGGCGCTCACCCGTCCGGTGACCAGAGCGGTGTCGATCCTGGTCAGCGTGCCGGGCGTGACCGTGACGGGCTTGGTGAAGGTCCCGTAGTTCTCCTTGGCCACCACCACGTCGTGGTCGCCCGCCGGGACCTGCCCGAAGAACGACCCGTCCGCGCCGGTCGTGAACGACGCCGCGTCGCCCAGCTTCACCGACGCCCCGGCCAGCGGCTCGCCGTCGTTGGCGTCGGTGACCACGCCGGTCACCAGGCCGTGCCGGCTCGCGGTGAACGTCACGCCCCGGCCGGTGGACAGCGCGGCCTCCTCGTAGGAGTACAGCAGCGCGTCGGTGCCGGCGGCGTTCTCGATGCCGACCGTGGCGCTGGAGCCCTGGTCGCGCTCGCTCTCGATGTCCTTGTACCGGAAGGAGACCGACCCGTCCTCGCCGAGCAGCGCCGCGAACGACACCCGCTCGCCGGCCTCGCTGTAGAAGGTGACGTTGCGCCACTCCACGACGTACTGGCGGTGCGGGGACGTGCCCACCACGCCGGTGTAGACGCCCGCCTCGGCGTCCACCTTCAGGTCGTCCCAGTACGGGTAGACCGCGTGGTTCGGCGTGCCGGTGCCCGGCAGGCGGCTGTTGCTGCCCGTGGTAACCCGGTCGGCGGCGAAGGTGACGAACCCGTTCGTGCTGATCCACGCCCTGGCCTGCCCGGCGCCGTAGAACGGGATCGCGAACGGCAGCGTCACCTGCACGGCCTCGTCGTCGCCGGTCAGCGCCAGCTTCTCGGTCCCGGCCACGTACGGCTGCGCCGCCGCCCGGCAGGTGTAGCCGAAGCCGTCGCCGCGCAGCGGCAGCTCGACGTCCCTGACCACGTCGCCGTCCACGGCCACCTGCGCGCTCGCCCCGCTGGAGCAGCGCGAGACCGGCGTGACCGTCAGCGTGTACGTCCCGCGCGGCAGCGTCATCGTGTACCGGCCGGAGGTGTCGGTGACCGCGCTCACCGGCGTGCCGCCGGCGGTCACGGTCGCGCCGGGCTCGGGGGCGCCGGCCGTGGTGACCGTGCCGGACAGTGTGCCGGACGGCTGCCGGGTGAGCGTCACGTCCCCGGTGGTGACCTGCTCGGCGGTGACGGTCGCGGTGGCGGTCCCGCGGTCGTAGCCGAACTTCGCGGCCGTGATCGTGTACTCGCCGGGCAGCAGGCGCGGGATCGTGTACGTGCCGTCCTGGCCGGTGACGACCGTGCGCGCGAGCGGCCCGGTGACCTGGAGCGTCACGCCCGGCACCGGCTCGCCGGCCGCCGTGACCGTGCCGCGCAGCTCGCCCAGCCCCTCGTCCGGGGCGGCCTGGACGGCGGCGTAGGCGTCCAGCCGGCCCTCGCCCCAGACGTTGTTGTCGGCCGCGGTGCCGCCGCAGCTCGTGTCGGCCACGTCGATCGCCGTGCGGTCCAGCAGCGGCCGGGTGGCGGCCACGTCGCCCTGCAATCGGGGCGCGGCCGACCAGATCAGCGCCACCGTGGCCGCCACGTGCGGCGAGGCCATCGAGGTGCCGGTGTAGGAGTCGTAGCCGCCGCCCGGGACCGAGGAGCGCACGTTCACCGCCGGGGCCGCGATGTTCGGCTTGATCTCGCCGTCCTGGCCCTCGCCCTTGCTCGACCTGCTGTACAGCGCGTTGTTGACGTCGAAGCCGCCCGCGCTGTAGCTGATCGCGTACTGGCCGGGCGAGCCGCTGGTCCGGCAGGCCGGGCCCTCGTTGCCGTTGGCGAAGGCGGGGAAGATGCCGGCGGCCACCCATGCCTGGACGGTCTCGACGTACCAGGGGTCGAACCCGTTGCCGCCCCAGGAGTTGTTGACGATGTCCGGCGCGAGGTCGGGCCGCGGGTTGCCGCCGGCGAGGTCGGTCGGGGCCAGCACCCACTGGCCCGCGGCCAGCAGCGAGGCGTCCGTGCAGGTGTTGACCTCGCAGCCCTTGGCGGCGATCCAGCGCACGCCGGGCGCCACGCCGATGCCGTTCGCGCCCGCCATCGTGCCCATGACGTGCGTGCCGTGGCCGTTGTTGTCGCAGGGCGCGGCCGACGGGCAGATGCGCGCCGGGTCGAACCAGTTGTAGTCGTGGGTGTAGGAGCCGTCGGGGTTCCTGCCCCGGTAGCTCGCGGCCAGGTCCGGGTGGTCGTACTGGACGCCGGAGTCGATAGAGGCGACCACGATGCCCTCGCCCCGGTCGCCCAGCTCGCTCCACACGCGCGGGGCACCGATCCGGTCGATGTTCCACTCGACCGCGCCCGCCTTGGCCTCGGCCCGGCCGGGCGCGGGCTTGGGCAGCGAGACGACGGTGACCGGGTCGATCCGGTCCACCTCGGGCAGTTCGCTGATCGCCGCGGCCAGCTTGGCGTCCGCGGTCACCCGTACGGCGTCGACGATCCAGTACGAGGTGTAGTCGGCCTTCTGGGAGTCCAGCAGCTTGACCAGTCCGGCCTGCGAGGTCTTCGCCCGCTCGGTCTTGGCCTCGTAGACCAGCTCGGCCTTGGCCCGCTTGGTGGCGGCCCGGCGGGCGGCGGCCAGGTCGGCGCTGCCCTTCATCCGGACCCAGAAGGTGGCCTTGCCGTCCTGGTCCAGGTCGGCCCGGACGGCCTGGGAGATCTTGCCGGGTTCGGGCGCCGCGTGCGCCGGGGCCTGGGGGACGGCCAGGGCGGCGGCGGTGACGATCCCGGTCAGGATCGCACGCCAGGTGAGGGTGTTGCGCACGTGCTCTCCTTCACGACGTTCACGACGGTGAGGAAGAGGTGATCTTTCCGCCTCTGTCGAGAAGGGTGAAGAGATCCTGTCGGGAAAGCAAGGGCGCTGATCCTAACAAGCTCGGAAAAATCCCGAAATGTAATGTGGTCAGCTGAAGTGTCGCCACATCGGCCAGGTGGTGGACCACGGCTGCCGGGGGTCGCGGCACAACCACACCGGCATGCCCTGCTCCTCGTTGTCGACGTCCACGCCGTTGTCCACGCGCGCCTTCTCCTCGCAGGAGCCGAACAGCGCGCGGGCTCCTCGCAGGAGCCGAACAGCGCGCGGGCCCGGCCGCCCGCGTTCACCAGGATCGCCACGGTCCCGTCGTCCGGCGGCGGGCCGTACTCCCAGAGCTGGTTCTGGCCGGAGTACACGCGGGTCAGGCCCGCCCGGTCGAGAGCGCCGTACTCGCCGTAGTTGCCCGTGACGACCACCGCGCGGGCCCGTTCGTCCGGCGGCAGCGCCCGCAGCACGCCGCCGACGGCGGCGGCGAAGCCCGGCCAGCCGACCGACTCGCGGGCCACCTCGTTGATCGCCGGCACCGGCGTGCCGGCGAGCTCGCCCACCGGCACGAGCGGCAGCGCCAGCACCGCCGAGGCCAGCGCGTTGACCGCGAGGAAACCCCACGCCGCGCGCACCCACCCGGCCCGCGCCCGCGACACGCTCACGCACCCGGCCGCGAACAGCGCCACGATCAGCCCCGCGGTGTAGTCGAAGCGGCCGCCGCTGACCAGCGTCAGCACCGCCGTCACCGGATAGGCCACCGCCACCGCCCGCCCCCGCCGGTCGCGCCACAGCCGGACGAACCCCAGCGCCGCGATCACCGACACCACCGGCCCGAACAGCGTGAGCTGCATCGGCACGAACATCACCCGCATCTCGGCGCCCTTGTCCGCGCTGAGCGCGGCGGCCATCGTGAGCTGCGGCCAGCCGTGCGTGGCCTGGTAGAGCAGGTTCGGCGCGGCCAGCACGGCGGCCACCAGCGCCCCGGCCCACAACCACGGGCTCCCCAGCGCCCGCCGCGGCCCGGCGATCAGCAGGCCCGCCGCCAGGCCCAGCACCAGCAGCACGATGAGGTGCTTGTTGTAGGTGGCCAGCCCGATCACCGCGCCCGCCGCGAGCCACCAGCGCGGCTGCCCGCGCAGCAACGCCCTGAGCGCGAACAGGATCGCCGCCGTCCACAGCGGCAGGTCGAAGCTGACCGTCAGCAGCGTGTGCGCCGCGATCAGCGTGTACGCCCCGGTCGCCGCGCCCACGGCGGCCATCGTCTGGGCGAGCCGGTCGCCGCCCAGTTCCCGCGCCACCAGGGCCACCAGCACGACCACGACCGCCGCGGCCAGCGCGGGGAACACCCGCAGCGCCGTCACCGTGTCGCCGAACAGCCCGAGCGCGGCCTTGGCCAGCATCGGCGTCAGCGGCGGCTGGTCGACGTACCCCCAGGCCGGATGGCCGGCCAGGATCCGGAAGTACAGCTCGTCGCGGTGGTAGCCGTACCACGGGCTCAGCGCGAGCGCCGCCCCGGCGGTCAGCACCGCGGTCACCGTCACCGGACGCCACGCCCAGGGCCGCTCCATGAACGCAGAGGCTAGGTCCTTCCTCTCGATCTGTCACTGCCCGAGCGGGATGTCGCGTTGCGCGATCTTGGTCAGGCGGTTAACCTGTGGGCATGCGAAATCGCCCTCAGATCCAGTGGTGGCGCCGCTCCTAGGCGGCGCGTTTTTCGCATTCCTCTCAAAGGACGGCCGCCCCGGATGGCGGCCTTTCTCGTGTCCGCCCCCGGGGCCTCATGATGTGACGTGGTAAGGGGCAGCAAGTGGAGAGCAGCGGATATACCACCGCCGGGGGCGTCGGCGTCGAGCGTGAGGCACGCGATGTCTCCGAGGAGGCGCTGGAAGAGATCGTGACCGCGCTCGGCGAGCGGCGCGGCGGCGCCTTCTCGTCGGGCATGGACTACCCGGGCCGCTACAGCCGATGGGCCTTCGGCTACGTCGACCCCTGCCTGGAACTG
Organism: Nonomuraea sp. NPDC047529; assembly: GCF_040642995.1. Taxonomy (NCBI): domain Bacteria; kingdom Bacillati; phylum Actinomycetota; class Actinomycetes; order Streptosporangiales; family Streptosporangiaceae; genus Nonomuraea; species Nonomuraea sp. NPDC047529. The sequence goes on from NZ_JBEYTJ010000025.1 coordinate 95,767, forward strand.
GTCGCCAAGGGCCGGGTCATCTCGGCGACGGCGCTCAACGAGCGCGGCAGGGTCGTGCTGCCCGCCGTGGCCTCCTGCCTGCTCGCCGCGGGCAAGCCGGTCAGCGAGCCGACGCCCGACCGCGTCGAGGTGCACGTCCCGGAGTCGGAGGACCTGCTGCCGGAGGAGATGCGCAGCCGCCGGCCCACCGTCTTCACCGCGATCCGCGAGGTCATCGCCGCCTTCGCCGGCGACGACCCCCACCTGGGCCTCTACGGCTCCTTCGGCTACGACCTGGCCTTCCAGTTCGAGCCCATCCGGCAGGAGCTGGCCCGTCCCGACGACCAGCGCGACCTGGTGCTCCACCTGCCCGACCGGATCGTCGTCATCGACCGGCAGCGCGAGACCAGCGTCGAATACCGCTACGAGTTCACCGTCGACGGCGCCACCACCCGCGGCCTTGAGCGCACCGGCTCCTCCGTCCCGCAGGTCGTCCCCGGCGAGCTGCCGAAGGACCCCGAGCGCGGCGAGTACGCCAAGGTCGTGGCCGCGGCCAAGGAGCGGTTCAAGCGCGGCGACCTGTTCGAGGTCGTGCCCGGCCAGGTCTTCCACGCCGTCTGCACCGACCCGTCGGCCTTCTACCGCGGCCTGCGCAACAGCAACCCGGCGCCGTACGAGTTCATCATCAGCCTCGGCGACGGCGAGCACCTGGTGGGCGCCTCGCCGGAGATGTACGTCCGGGTCAACGGCGACCGCGTCGAGACCTGCCCCATCTCCGGCACCATCGCCCGCGGCAGCAACCCGGTCGAGGACGCCGAGGCCATCCGCACCCTCCTGAGCAGCGTCAAGGAGGAGTCGGAGCTGACCATGTGCACCGACGTCGACCGCAACGACAAGTCGCGCATCTGCGTCCCCGGCACGGTCAGGGTCATCGGCCGCCGCCAGATCGAGCTCTACTCGCGCCTGATCCACACCGTCGACCACATCGAGGGCCGCCTGCGCCCCGAGTTCGACGCCCTCGACGCCTTCCTCACCCACATGTGGGCCGTCACCGTCACCGGCGCCCCCAAGACGTGGGCCATGCAGTTCATCGAGGACCACGAGGCCACCACCCGCCGCTGGTACGGCGGCGCCATCGGCTTCATCGGCTTCGACGGCTCCATGAACACCGGCCTGACCCTGCGCACCGCCCAGATCAAGAACGGCGTGGCCACCGTCAGGGCCGGGGCGACCCTGCTGTTCGACTCCGACCCCGAGGCCGAGGAGCGCGAGACCGAGCTCAAGGCCAGTGCCCTGCTCGGCGCCCTGGCCGCGGTCAACCAGCCCGACGCCGTCCCGCCCACCGTGGTCAGGGAGCAGCCGGGCGCGGGCATGAAGGTGCTGCTCGTCGACCACGAGGACTCCTTCGTCAACACCCTGGCCGACTACTTCCGCCAGGAGGGGGCCGACGTGGTGACGCTGCGCCACGGCTTCCCGGCCCAGACCATCGACGACGTGGCGCCCGACCTGGTCGTGCTCTCGCCCGGCCCCGGCTGGCCGTCCGACTTCGGCATGGCGGCGCTCATCGACGAGATCTACGCCCGCGACCTGCCCGTCTTCGGCGTGTGCCTGGGCCTGCAGGCCATGGTCGAGCACGCCGGCGGCGCGCTGGAGCTGCTCGACTACCCCGAGCACGGCAAGCGCGGCCAGGTCACCCGGCTCGGCGGCAGCGCGCTGCTGGACGGGCTGCCCGACGAGTTCACCGCGGCCCGCTACCACTCGCTGCACGCCAAGCGGCCCGGCGTGGTCGGCTTCACCCCGACCGCGCTCACGCCCGACGGCAACGTCATGGCCATCGAGGACGTCGAGCGGCGGCGCTTCGCCGTGCAGTTCCACCCGGAGTCGATCCTCACCCAGGAGGGCGGCGCGGGCGCGAAGATCATCGCGAACGTGCTGCGCCTCACCCGGCGCTGACCCGGCCGGTTCGTCTGGGAACGGGCAGGGTGTTCCTGTCGTAGGTTAAAACGTCCACGGGGGCGTGCGGAGCTCCCCTAGAGTCTCCGCATGCTCCCCGTAGCCCTGCCCGACACGGTGCGTGACGCGCTGCTCGCCCCGCTCGTCGACCACCACTGCCACGGGGTGCACCGGGACGACCTGACCCGCGCCCGGTTCGAGCCGCTGATCAACGCCGGCGGCGCGGCGGCCCCGCCCGGCACCACGCACTTCGACTCGCCGTTCGGCATGGGCCTGCGCCGCTGGTGCGCGCCGCTGCTCGACCTGGAGCCGCACGCGCCCCCGGCGGTCTACCTCGCCCGCCGGGCCGAGCTGGGCGCCGGCGAGGTCAACCGGCGCCTGCTGGCCGGGGCCGGCGTGGTGGCGTTCCTGGTGGACACCGGCGACGAGGACATGGATCTGCTGTCGGCGGCCGAGATGGGCCGCCACGGCGGCGCCGCCGCCGACGAGATCGTGCGGATCGAGCAGATCGAGCAGGACGTCGCCGAGTCGGCGCAGATCGCCGTCGACTATCTCGACGGCCTGGCCGAGGAGCTGTCGGCCAGGGCCGCAAGGGCGGTCGGGCTCAAGACGGTCATCGCCGCGCGCTGCGGGCTCGACCTCGACCCGGCCAGGCCGAGCACCGGCTCGGTCATCGCCGCCGCCAACCGCCGCCTGTCGGACCCCAAGCGCACGCTGACCGACCCGGTGCTGCTGCGCCACCTGCTGTGGAGCGCGATCGACGTGGCCCGCGAGCGGGGGCTGCCGGTGCAGTTCCAGGCCGGGTTCGGCGGGCGCGGCCCCGGCCTGCACCGTACGGACCCGGCCAGGCTCAGCGCCCTCATGGACGCGCTGCAACCCCTCGGCGTGCCGGTCATCCTGCTCCACTGCTACCCCTACCACCGCACCGCCGCCTACCTGGCGGGCGTCTACCCGCACGTCTACGTCGACGTCGGCCTGGCCCTGCCGCACACGGCCGCCGCCTCGGCCCGCGTCATGGACGAGCTGCTGGAGCTGGCGCCCTTCCACAAGCAGTTGTTCAGCTCCGACTGCCACGGCGTGGCCGAGACCGGCTACCTCGGCGCGCTGTACTACCGGCAGGCGCTGGGCGCGGCCCTGCTGGCGAGGCTGGAGGCGGGGGAGTGGAGCCCGTCCGACGCGGCCAGGGTCGCCCACATGATCGGCTCGGGCAACGCCCGCCGGGTGTACCGGCTCTGACCTCGCTCACAGCGGAATGGGCCGGCACGCCGACGCCGACACAAAAAGTCATTAATTCACAATATTTCCTTCGCTAATCGGAAATTTACATTTCCGGTAATCAAATTGTGATTTGTCTGTTTGTCAATATTGCTGTGATGATCGAGGACGCCAGACCCCCTACGCCACACCTGGAGGTGTCGTGTCCTGGCGTCCCTTCGTTCTCACGGCCGCGGCTCTGTCGCTCGCGCTGGCCGTCCCCGGTGTCGCGGCGGCCGATGATCCGCCGCAGCCGCAGGTCGAGTCCCGGGCCGGCACCCGGGCCCCCGCCGAGGTGAGCGGGCTGGCCGAGCCCGCCGCCGCCGGAGACCCCGTCGCCGCGGCCAAGACCCACCTGGCCGACCCGCGCTACCACCTCGACCCCGCCGACCTGGTGCCGCTGCGCACGGTCGTGAACGGCCAGGACGAGACCGTCAGGTTCGCCCAGCGCTACCGGAACCTGCCCGTCCTCGGCGCCCAGTACCTGGTGCGCTTCCGCACGGACGGCGCAAGCCGCGAGGTGACCGGCGCCGGCGGCCGCTTCCTCACCGAGCTCGACGTGAACCCCACGCCCACGGTCACCCCCGCGCTGGCGGCCAAGCTGGCCCGCTCCCGGCTCGTCCGCGACGACCAGGTGCGCGGCACGATCAAGGCCACGCCCGGCGAACTGCTCGTGGTCCCGCGCGGCAAGGGCGTGCTGGCCTGGCACGTCACGCTCTCCGGCGCCGACGCGGTCAAGAAGCGGCCCGTCCTGCTGGACGCGTACGTGGACGCCCACTCGGGGCAGCCGCTGTTCGCCCTGGACCGGCTGCGCATGGAGGGCCCGGCGGCCGGCAGCGGGCAGACCGCGCACGGCAAGAACGTCCCGCTCAACGCCTACCAGCGGGCCGACGGCGCCTACGAGCTGCGCGACCGCGCCCGCCCGATGTGGAACGGCACCACCGGCGAGATCCTCACCTACGACGCCGCCGGCGCCGACGTCCAGGACTTCCTCGACCCCGGCGTGCCGGCGGGCACCGAGCTCGCCAAGTCGCCCACGCCCGCCTTCGGCCCCGAGCACACCGAGAGCGGCGCCGTGGACGCCCAGTGGGGCGCGGGCAAGGTCTACGAGTTCTACAAGTCGCTCGGCCGTGACGGGCTCGACGGCAAGGGCGGCACCATGTACTCGGTGGTGAACGTCACCTACTACGGCGGCCCGTTCGAGAACGCCTTCTGGGACGGCACCAAGATGGTCTACGGCGGCGGCGGCGCCGACCTGCACTCCTTCGCCGCCAGCCTCGACGTCGTCGGCCACGAGATGACCCACGGCGTCATCACCCACAGCGCCGACCTGGTCTACCAGGGCCAGTCGGGCGCGATGAACGAGGGCCTGGCCGACTACTTCGGCAACGCCATCCAGACGAGCGCGCTCGGCATCCCCATGAGCGACCCGGACGCCAGCCTGCTCGGCGAGGACCTGTGCAAGAGCCTCCCGCCCGTCCAGTGCGCCACCCGCGACCTCGACGACGACCGGAACGCCGCCGAGGACTACCTCGGCGTCACCGTCGCCGGTGACGCCGGCGGCGTGCACCTCAACTCCACGATCTTCTCCGGCGCGCTGTGGGACGCCAGGGAGAAGCTCGGCGCCGGCTTCGACAAGGTCGTCTACAAGGCGCTGACCGAGTACATGACCCCGCTCGACGACTTCGCCGACGGCCGCCGCGCCGTCGAGTCGGCCGCCCGCGCCGCCGGGCTGCCCGCGCGTGACCGGCTCGCGATCGCGCTGGCCTTCGAGCGGCACGGCATCAGGCCCGGCTGGGAGCGGCTGATCCGCACCGACAGCCGCGTCGTCATCGACGGGCTCACCGACGCCATCGACCCGCCCGCCCTGGCCGGCGACCGGTACGTCGTCACCGACAACACCCCCGAGGCGAGCGGCCCGACCTCCATCCGGACCGGACGCGTCAGCGGCGGCCGCGCCACCGTCGTGTCCGACGACGGCCGCTGGGACTGGACGCCCACCACCGACGGCAGGCGCGCGGTCTGGGTCGCCCTCGACCCCGCGGCGGGCGTCATGCAGATCCGCAGCCGCCCGCTGGACGCCTCGGCGCCCTCCACCGTCCTGCACGAGAGCACCGGCTACGTCTACTCCGTCGTGGTCTCCGGTGACGCCGTGGCCTGGTCCGGCGAGGACCCGGCGACCGGCGAGACCGAGCTGTGGCTCAAGCGCGGGAACGCCGCCCCGGTCAACCTCACCGCGGACAAGGGCGTGGGCGGGTACATGCCGTCCGTCAGCGGCGGCAGGCTCGTCTACGTCCGGGTGAGCTTCGGCACCGGCGGCACGCACAGCACGCCCGTCGTGCACGACCTGGCGACCGGCAACGAGGTCGTGGTGCCCGAGGTGCCGCCGACCCGCACGATCCCGTCGATGTCGATCTACCCGGCGCTGACCGCCAAGCACGTCGTCTGGCTCTACGACGCCGACCGCGACGGCCGCATGGGCATCATGCGCGCCGCCCTGGACGGCACCGGCAGCACGCCGGTCGTGGCGGACGGGCCGCAGGCGCCGTATCCGAACTGGCTCGACGCGAGCGAGTCGCGGGTGACCGTCGGCGTGCAGCCGGGCGGGACCACGCTGGAGAACGCGAACCTGCCCAAGATCTACCAGGTGGCGGTCACCGGCGGAGCCCTGGAGCGCTACTCCTGCAACCGGGGTGAGCAGTCGCTGTTCGCCGCCGGCTCGGCGGGCCGCGTCCTGTGGATCGACGGGACCGCCGGCGACACCGACCTCGTGACTCGCGACAGGCCCGCACACCGCTGCTGACCTGCCACGGGTGTCCGCTCGGCGCCCGCCGTGCCTCCGGAGGGGGACGGCGGGCGCCGAGTCGCGCGCAGCCCCGCGAGCTGGTTTGCTTGAGCCCGTCACAAACCACAGAACCCGAGCGGGGGGCTCCCATATGCGCAGTGTCGAACCCGAGGTCTTCATCGTCGCCCGTCCCGAGCTTGACTACGACGAGCTGGCCCGTTACCTGGGCGAGGTCGGCGGCGAGAGCTGGCTGGAGCGGCTCGACCGCGGCGACCTCGACGCCCAGAACCTCGCCGAGTTCGCCGGCCGGCTCTGCTACCGGTCCTTCGAGCCCGGCCTCAACCCCAACGTGGTGCGCATCAGGGAGAACCAGGACGACTACCTGCGCAACATCCTGGCCAGCGCGCACGGCTCGGTCCTCGAACACGTCAGCTTCAGCTTCGTGCTGCACAACGTCAGCCGCGTCCTGACGCACGAGCTGGTGCGCCACCGGCCCGGCGTGGCCATCTCCCAGGAGTCGCTGCGCTTCGTCCGGCTCGACGAGCTGCCGTTCTGGTTCCCCGAGTGGGCCCAGCAGGACCCCGAGCTGATGAAGCGGGCCACGGCCGTGCTGGAGCAGCTGGAGCAGTTCCAGCTCTGGATGGCCGGGCACTTCGGGCTCGACGAGGAGGGCGTGCCGTTCTCGGAGAAGAAGCACCGCACCTCGTTCATGCGCAGGTTCGCCCCCGAGGGGCTGGCCACCGGCCTGGTCTGGACGGCCAACGTGCGCACGCTGCGGCACACGATCGAGGCCCGCACCGCCGTCGGCGCGGAGGAGGAGATCCGCCTGCTGTTCCAGCGCATCGGCGAGCTGATGCGCAAGGAGGCGCCCGCCCTGTTCGGCGACTACGTCGTCGAGGACGGGGCCTGGGTCCCGGGGTGGCGCAAGGTCTGAGGCGTCAGGCGAGGGCGGGCAGCACGTAGACCTCGGCGCCCGGCGGCAGGGCACAGTCCAGGCCGCCGAGCCCGCGGGCGTTCTCCCCGCACACGATCATGCTGATGTGCCGGCGGATGCGGCCGTAGTCGTCGCGCAGCCGCTCCTCCAGCAGCGGATGGGTGCGCCGGAGCATGTCGAGCGCCGAGCCGAGCGTGGGCGGGGAGTCGCGGTCGGCGCCGACCGCGAACACCTTCACCTCGGTGCGCCCGCTCACCCACCGCCGCAGCGAGCTGGGCAGCACGAACACGACCATCGTCACGGGCTTGGTGAATGACCTGGCCATCGGTCAGAGCACCGCCGCACGCACGCTCAGCACGTCGGGCAGGTGGCGGGCGACCTGCGACCAGCTCTCGCCGTCGTCGCGCGAGCAGTAGACCTCGCCGTCGCGGGTGCCGAAGAACAGCCCGGCGGGGGAGGCGGTCATCGCGTCGCGCAGCACGGTGGCGTGGACCGGGCCCTCGGGCAGACCGTCGCCCAGCTCCTGCCAGGTGGCGCCGGCGTCCTGGCTGCGGCAGACCCGGTAGCGGTGGCCGACCGGGGTGCGGTCGATGTCGGCCGTCAGCGGCAGCACGAAGATCGTGTCGGGGCGGGTGGGGTGGACCACGATGGGGAAGCCGAAGTCGGAGGGCAGGGCCGAGCCGATGTCGTGCCAGCTCCCGCCGAAGTCGTCGCTGCGGTAGACGCCGAAGTGGTGCTGCAGGTAGAGCCGGTCGGGCCGGGCGGGGTCGAGGCAGACCTTGTGCACGCACTGCCCGAACTCGGGGTACTGCTGCCCCTCCGGCAGGAACGGCGCGCGGATGCCCTGGTTGGCCGCCTCCCACGACATGCCGCCGTCGCGGGTGCGGTAGAAGCCGGCCGCCGAGACCGCGATGCCCATGACCTCGGGGTCGGTGGGGTGGGGGACGATCGTGTGCAGGCACAGCCCGCCGCCGCCCGGCTGCCACTGCGGCCGGTGCGGGTGGTCCCACAGGCCCTCGACCAGGCGGTAGGTGACGCCGTGGTCCTCCGAGCGGAACAGCGCGGCCGGCTCGACGCCGGCCCACACCACGCCCGGCTCCGACGGCGAGGGCGTGAGCTGCCACACCCGGGCCAGCGTCGTGTCGGTCTTGTCGGGGAAGGCGATGGGCGGCTGAGGCGCCTCGCCCCAGGACTCGCCGAGATCATCGGAATACATCACGGACGGACCGAAATGGCCGTATTCGATGCCGGCCAGCAGCCGGGGTGCGGGCCCCCGGGTGTCGATGGCCACCGAGGGCACCGCGACCGTGGAGAACCGGATCGGCTCGATCTCGAACGGGCCGCCGCCCGCCGAGCGGGCGAGGAACAGGCCCTTGCGGGTGCCGATCGCGAGGACTGCGTCAGTCATAGCATCGCTCCCATGTTCGCTTCCCGCCATCGTGCCACGCGGGCGGCGGCGGTGCCGAGCACTGGGAGATTTGCCGCACGCCGACCGTCCCGCCGCCAGTGGACGACGGGAACAGGGCGGGCATTACCCGGCAGGTAATCGTGACGCTTCCCTGTCACCGGTAGGTTTTCCGGCATGGGAGCACTTGCGATACAAGAAGAGACATTTGGTGATTTGTTGCGTTCGTGGCGGCAGCGGCGGCGGGTGAGCCAGCTCGACCTGGCCATCGAGGCGGACGTCTCCTCCCGGCACGTCAGCTTCCTGGAGACCGGCCGCGCCCGGCCGAGCCGCGAGATGGTGATGAGACTGGCCGAGGAGCTGGACGTGCCGCTGCGCCACCGCAACAGGATGCTGGTCGCGGCCGGGTTCGCGCCGGTCTTCCCCGAGCGTGAGGTGCGCGCCCCGGAGATGGCCGTCGTACGCCAGGCGCTGGACAAGATCCTGGCCGGGCACGAGCCGTACCCGGCGCTGGTCGTGGACGCGGCGTGGAACCTGGTGGCGGCCAACTCGGCGGCCGCCATGTTCATGGCCGGCGTGCCCGCCGAGCTGCTGGCCGAGCCGGTCAACGTGATGCGGCTGTCGCTGCACCCCGACGCGATGGGCGGCAGGCTGCTGAACCTGGCCGAGGTCCGCGCCTACCTCCTGCACCAGCTGCGCAGGCAGGCCGAGGCGTCGGCCGACGGCCGCCTGGCCGAGCTGCACGACGAGCTGGCCGCCTACACCTACCCCGGCGTCAACCTCAACGTGGCCCACGTGCCCGGCCCCGGCGACATCCTGCTGCCGCTGCGCATCGCCGACGGCGACCGCGTGCTGTCGATGTTCACCACCATCGCCACCTTCGGCACGCCCATGGACGTGACGGTCTCGGAGCTGGCCATCGAGACGTTCTGGCCGGCCGACGAGGAGACCGCCGCCGCCTTCCGCCGCGACCCGGCGGCCTCCTAGCGCTCACCGGGGACGACGTCGCGGTGGATGCGCGACAGCGGCACGCCGTCGGCCTGGAGGCGGCGCACGGTCGCGTCCACCATGCCACTCGGGCCGCAGACGTAGGCGTCGTGCTCGGACCAGGAGTGGAAGCGTCCCATCACCTCCGACAGCCGGCCGCGCATCCCGGTGTAGGAGGGGTCGCCGGAGACCACCGGCAGCACCTGCAACCAGGGGAAGGACGCCTGCATCGCCAGCAGGTCGGGCAGGTCGTACAGCTCGTCCACGGTGTGCGCGCCGTGCAGCAGGTGGATCCGCGGACGTAGGCCCGAGGCGATGACGTGCTCGACGATCGCCTTCAGCGGCGCCAGCCCGGTGCCGCCGGCCACGCACAGCAGGTCGCGGGCGCTGTGCTCGCGCGGTGTCATCGTGCCCATCGGCGGCCCGAGCATGACCGTGTCGCCGATCCTGGTGTGCCTGGTCAGCGCCGTGGACACCCAGCCGCCCGGCACCGAGCGCACGTGCAGCCTGACCGTGTTGTCCGGGCGCGGCGCGTTGGCGATCGAGAACGTGCGCCACACCCGCGGCCACCGCGCGGTCTGCACGGTGACGTACTGACCGGCCGTGTACGGCAGCGGCTGCGCGGGCAGCAGCGTGACCACCGCGATGTCGGGACGCCGCAGCTCGTGGTCGACGACCTCGGCCGGCCACCAGGCCGGGGAGACCCCCGCCTCGGAGTCGGCCGCCTCGATCATCAGATTGGCCGCCGCCGTGTACGCCGACACCCAGGCCGCCTCGATCTCGTCGTTCCACACCTCGGCGGCGAAGCGCCGGATCGTGGCCAGCAGGGCGTTGCCGACGGCCGTGTAGTGCTCGGCGACCACGCCGTACTTGCGGTGGTCCCTGCCGAGCTGCCCCAGATAGGCGGCCAGGCCGTCCGGGCTGTCCAGGCTCCACACGATCCGGGTCAGCGCGCCGAACAGCCGGTCGCGCTGGACGTCCATCGCGGGCGGGAACATCCCTCGCAGGTGCGGGCTCGCGGCGAACAGCCGTCCGTAGAAGTACGCGGTCGCCTTGTCGGCCACGGGCTCGACGAGTGAGAAGCTCTCCTTCACCAGTCGCGGATTCAACGACATGCACTCAACCCCACGCTATTGGGCCGGACACTCGATTCCGGCCGCCTCCTCCACCTCCTGGCAGCTCCGGGTCGTGAACGCGCGGCGTGCCCCGGCACTTCCGGCGCGCTCGAAAATGAGCCTTACACCACCTCTGATGCGTCGCAACCGATTCACCCGAAATGCGGTATGGGGTTTTCTGGCGAAGAAAACGAATAAAAGTGATTTTCGCATTTTGTTTCCGCTGTTTCCCGCCGCGCGACGGAGGCGTAGCATCCCGCCATGGCGGTCCTCCACCCCAGGCGGGTGACCTGGGAAGGCGCGCGCACCCGCCGGCCCTGACCTCGCCCCTGGAGATCCGCATGTCCCGACCGCTGATCGGCATCACCGCCTACCTGGAGGCCGCCCGCTGGGGCGACTGGGTACGCGAGGCCGTGCTGTCACCGCCCTCCTACGCCAAGGCGATCGAGCGGGCCGGCGGCGCGCCCGTGGTGCTGCCGCCGCTGGGCCCCCGAGGCATCGGCGACTACGTCGGCGGCCTGTCCGGCGTCCTGCTGGCCGGGGGCGTCGACCTCGGCGCCGGCACCTACGGCGGCGAGCCGGACGAACGCGCCCCCGAGCCGCAGGCCCACCGCGACCGGTTCGAGCTGGCCCTGGCCGGGGCCGCGATCCGGGCCGACCTGCCGATCCTGGCGATCGCGCGCGGCATGCACGTCCTGAACGTCGCCCAGGGCGGCACGCTGATCCCGTGGCTGCCCGAGGTGCTCGGCCACGACCGGCACGGCGAGCCCGGCGGGGTCCACGACCTCCGGGTGAGCGTGTCCAGCAGGCTGGGCAAGGCCGTCGGCGAGCACGTCAGGACCGTCGCGCCGCACCGGCAGTCCGTCCGCCGGCTGGGCGGCGGCCTGCTCGCGGTGGCCTGGGCCGAGGACCAGATCGTCGAGGGCGTCGAGCTGCAGGGCCACCGGTTCGCCGTCGGCCTCCAGTGGCATCCCGAACGCGGCGGGGACAATCGGCTCTTCGCTGCGTTCGTCGAGGCGGCCCGCTAGGCTGCGCTCATGCCGCTGCACCCCCAGGCGCGGGATTACGTCGCCCTCTACCCGTCGGACCTCAACGCCGACCTGGCCACGCTCGACCTGGCCACCATCCAGGAGATGCGCGCGCACGACGGCTTCGCGGCCCAGCGGGGCCCCCTGACCACGCTCCCGTTCGTCCGCGACGAGCTCGCCGGCGACGTGCCGATCCGCATCTACCGCGCCGACCCCGGCGACGGCCTGCTGCCCGTCGTGGTCTACTTCCACGGCGGCGGCTGGGTCTTCGGCAGCGTCAGGCGCAACGACGCCCTCGGCCGCGACCTGGCCCTGCGCACCGGCGCCGTGGTCGTCTCCGCCGACTACCGGCTGGCCCCCGAACACGCCTTCCCGGCCGCCGCCGACGACGCCTGGACCGTCGTCCGCGACGTCTTCGCCAGGCCCGCCTTCTACCAGAGCAACGGCAGCGTGGCCGTCGTCGGCGACAGCGCGGGCGGCAACCTGGCCGCCGTCGCCGCCTGGCGGGCCGCCGGGTCCGGCATCCGGCTGGCCCACCAGGCGCTGGTCTACCCGGTGCTCGACGCCGCCATGGACACCCCGAGCTACCACGCCTACGCCAAGGGCTTCGGGCTCGACGCCGCCGAGATGGCCTGGTTCGCCGAGCGCTACGCCTCCGGCGCCGACCCGGCCGACCCGCTGCTGAGCCCGCTGCGCATCGCCGACCTGACCGGCCTGCCGCCCGCGACCGTCCTGACCGCCGAGTGCGACGTGCTCAGGGACGAGGGCGAGCACTACGCCCGCCGCCTGGCCGACGCCGGCGTGCCGGTGGAGGCGCGCAGGTTCGACGGCGCCGTCCACGGCTTCTTCGGCCTGCCCGGCCTGTTCGACCAGGCGACCGAGGCCAGGCAGTACATCGCCGACCGTCTGCGGGAGCACCTGTGACCTTCGACAAGCTCAAGCTCGACACCCCGGCCGAGGGCGTGCTGCGCGTCACGATCAGCGAGCCCGGCCGGCTCAACGCCGTCGACATGACCGGCCACCGCGAGCTGAGCGAGATCTGGCGCGAGGCCGACCGCGACGACTCCGTCAGGGCGATCGTCGTCCGGGGCGAGGGCACCGCGTTCTCGGCCGGCGGCGACCTGTCGATGATCGAGGAGATGACCCGCGACCACGCCACCCGCATGCGGGTGTTCGCCGAGGCCCGCGACATCGTCTACAACGTGCTCAACTGCTCCAAGCCGATCGTCTCGGCCGTCCAGGGCCCCGCCGTGGGCGCCGGGCTCGCGGTGGCGCTGCTGGCCGACGTCTCGGTCGCCGGCCGCACCGCCCGGATCATCGACGGCCACACCCGGCTCGGCGTCGCCGCCGGCGACCACGCCGCGATCATCTGGCCGCTGCTGTGCGGCATGGCCAAGGCCAAGTACCACCTGCTGCTGTGCGAGCCCGTCACCGGCGAGCAGGCCGAGCGCATGGGCCTGGTCAGCCTGTGCGTCGACGACGACCAGGTGTACGACAAGGCGATGGAGATCGCGGTCCGCCTGGCCCAGGGCTCCCAGGAGGCCATCCGGCTGACCAAGTACTCGCTCAACAACTGGCTGCGCCTGGCCGGCCCGTCCTTCGACGCCTCGTTGGCGATGGAGTTCCTCGGCTTCACCGGCCCCGACGTGGTCGAGGGCGTGCGCGCGGTGCGCGAGAAGCGGCCGCCGTCGTTCGGCTGAGCGGGCGCGTGTGCTTGTCCGGGCCTCGGGTAGGCGCACCCTCATGACGGACAACGATGTGGTCGACCTGCTGGTGCGCCAGCACGAGCAGATCAGGAGCCAGTTCACGGAGGTCGAGAACGCTGCCCCCGAGGACAAAGCAGCGGCTTTCCAGAGGCTGGTGCGCCTGCTGGCCGTCCACGAGACAGCGGAGGAGGAGATCGTCCACCCGTATGCGCGCCGCCACGTCGACGACGGCGACGACCTGGTGGACGAGCGCCTGGCCGAGGAGAACGCGGCCAAGGACATGCTCACCCAGATGGAGCGGGCGGGCGTCGACGACCCGCAGTTCGCGGCCGACCTGGCCACGCTGCGCAAGGCCGTCGTCGAGCACGCCGAGGCCGAGGAACGCGAGGAGTTCCCCAGGCTGAGGCAGGCCGCCGGCGAGAAGGAGCTGCGCGCGATGGCGATCGGGGTCAAGGCCGCCGAGGCGATCGCGCCCACGCACCCGCACGCCGGCGTCGAGACCGCGCCGGAGAACCTGCTGGCGGGCCCGCCCGCCGCGATCATGGACAGGGCCCGCGACGTGATCCGCAAGGCGACGGGCAGGGCCTGAGAGCCGTCAGAAACTCCGGGGCAACCCGAGCACCTGTGTCGCGAGGAAGTTGAGCAGAAGCTCCTCCGTCACGGGTGCCACCCTTCCGATACGGGCGTCGGCCAGCAACCTGGCCACCGGGTACTCCAGCGAGTACGCCATGCCGCCGTGCGTCTGGAACGCGGCGTCGGCCGCCTCCCACGCGGCCTGGGAGGCGGTCAGCTTGGCGATGTTGGCCTCGGTGCCGCACGGCAGCCGCCGGTCGAAGGACCAGGCCGCCTTGTACAGCATCAGCCGCGCCAGCTCGATCTTGGCCTTGACCTGCGCCAGCGGGAACGCGATGGCCTGGTTGGCGCCGATCGGGCGGCCGAACACCTCGCGTTCCTTGGCGTAGCCGACCGCCACCCGCAGCGCCACCTCGGCGCCGCCGAGCGCGGAGGCGGCCAGCAGCACCCGTTCGGGGTTGAGGATGTCCCACAGCACGGCCGCGCCGCCGTCCACCTCGCCGACCACGTTCGCGGCGGGCACCCGCAGGTCGTCGAGGAAGACCATGTTGGACGGCGTGGTGTTCGCGCCCATCTTGGGGATCGGCCGGTAGGAGAGCTGCCCGGCGGCGACCGCCTCGGGCACGTTCACCAGGAACACCGTCAGCCCGTGGGTGCGCGGTTTGGCGTCCGACGCCGGGACCGTCCTGGTCACCAGCAACATCCAGGTGGCCCGCTGCACGCCGGTGATCCAGATCTTCTGGCCGTTGAGCACGTAGTCGCCGCCGTCGCGGCGGGCCGAGGTGGTGATCGCCAGGGAGTTGGAGCCGGCGTCCGGCTCGGTCAGGGCGAAGCACGTCTCGATCTCGCCCGTGGCCAGCCGGGGCAGCAGCTCGGCCCGCTGCTCGGCGGTGCCGTGCCGGGCCAGGGTGAGCGCGCCGAAACCGGGGGTCAGCACGTACGTGAAGGCCGAGCCGCCCGCCGCGCCCGAGCTCGCCAGCGTCTCGGTGGCCACCGCGAGCTCCAGCAGCCCCTGCCCGCCCCCGCCGTGCTCCTCCGGCACGGCCAGGCCCAGCCAGCCGCCCTTGGCGAGGTCGGCCCAGACCTCCTCCGGCCAGCGTTTGTCGCTCTCGCACCGCTGCCAGTAGTCGAGGTCGTAGCGGGCGCAGATCTCGGCGACACCGCGCTGGACGGCCTGGGCGCTCTCGGGAAGGGTGAAATCCATCACGCCATCGTAGAAGTTCGTTCTGTTCAGGGTCGAGGTCTGCGGGCGTGGAAGACGAAGGCCGGCGGGGTGTTGCGCCACACCGTACGTCCGGGCACGACCTCCTCGAACCGCTCGGCCAGCAACGCCCGGAACCGGCGGGCCGAGCTGAGCGGGATGGCGTGGATGTAGGAGAAGGTGGTGAAGGCCGCGCCGGGGCTCATCACCGACGTCACCGCGTCCAGCAGCTCGTGCTGCAGCCCCGTGGGGAAGGCCGCCCACGGCAGCCCGCTCACCACCACGTCGGCGTGGCTCAGCCCGCGCCCGCTCAGCAGCTCACCCAGGCGCGCCGCGTCGGCGTGGGCCACGTCCACGCCGGGGAAACGCTCGGCGAGCAGCGCCGCGAGCCGCCCGTTCACCTCGACGGCCAGGTGGTGGCCACGCCCGCCGAGCCGCTGCTGGATCTCCGCGGTGAACGGGCCGGTGCCGGGGCCGAGCTCCACCACGGTCGGCTCGCCGCGCTCCGGGACCGGCGCGCAGACGGCCGAGGCCAGTCGGCGCGAACTCGGGGCGACGGCGCCGATCACGGCGGGGGCGCGCAGGAACTGGCCGAGGAACATTGCGGTGTCGTTGGACATGGCCCCGAACGTATAGGGAAGATCACCCCCTGTGCTCCCTCCTTTGGACGAACCGGCGGCCATTAGGAGGAGACGGGGTCCTCCGCGCGGAGGATCAGCTAACGGTCGAGGGTGGATAGCGTGAGCCCATGCGTTGGCGTGGTGTGCCGCTCGATGTCCTGCTCGCGGTATCAGGTGTGGGCCTGGACCTGTTGACGACGGCCCACGCGGGCGACACCGCGTACCTGCCGGCGGCGATGAACATCCCCATGGCCTTCCTGGTGGGCCTGCCCATGGGGATGGTACGGCGATGGCCGCTGCCCGTCACCCTCTACCTGGCCGTCTTCCTCGTCCTCAGCGACCAGCTCGGCTCCTACACCTCCAACACCGCGCAGATCCTCATCTGCGTCGCGCTCGGCGTGGTCGGCTTCCGCGTCGCCTGGAAGCCCGCCCTGCTCGGCGTGGGCGCCACCGTCCTGGCCACCGCGGTCAACATCGCCGACCCCGGCATCGCGCTGACCGGCAACACCTGGATCTACTCGGTGCTGCTGCCCGTCTTCCCCACCGTGCTCGGCGCCTACCTGCGCGGCTCGGCCGAGCGGCTGGAGGAGCGCGACGTCACGCCCGACGCGCTGCTGGCCGCCGGCGGCGTGGCGATCACCGTGCTCAGCACCTGGACCTCCTGGCACAGCGGAGCCCTTCCGGTGTGGGTGATCGGCCTGCTCGCCGTGGTCGGCGGGCTGTCGCTGGGCGTGGCCAGGCGCCTGCCCGGCCTGGTCCTCCTGCTGCAGGCCGTGCTGCTGATCGCTGCCGACAGCTATCTGAACGACGCCGTCAACACCTGCCTGATCCTCACGCTCATCGCCATCGGCGTGTTCGCGATGCGCGTGGCCTCCTGGGCCTGGACGGCGGCCGCGTACCTGACCGGCTGCCTGCTGTCGGCCATCGCCGTCGTCGGGGACGGCACCGAGATCACCCCGGTCCGCGTCGGCGTGCTGATGACCCTGGTGGCCACGCCCATCGCGATCGGCCGCTACCTGGGCATGCGGCGTGCCGCCGCCGCCGCCGAACGCCTGCGCGCCGAGGAGTCGGCCCGGCTCGCGGTCGCCCAGGTGCGCGCCGACCAGCTCGCCGAGCGCGAGCGCATCGCCCGCGACGTGCACGACATCGTGGCCCACCACGTCGGCGCCATGGTGCTGCGCGCCAGCGCCGCCCGTTTCACCGCGCCCGACGGGCCGGTCGCCGACGCGCTGTCCGACATCCGCGAGACCGGCCACCAGGTGCTCCAGGACCTGCGCGACCTGCTCGACCTGCTGCGCGACCCCGACCGCGGCCCCGACTTGCTGGCCAACCCCGCCGACGTGGTCCGCGAATCCGCCGAACGCATGGCCGCCGCCGGGCTCGTCGTCGACCTCGACCTCGACCCGGCCAGCGACCGCGCCCCGCTCATCGCCCGCGCCTCCGCCGCGCGCATCGTCCAGGAAGGTCTCACCAACGTGCTCAAACACGCCGGACCCGGCACCCGGGTCCGGGTCATCGTGGCCCCCGCCGAGGAAGGGTTGTCCATCGAGATCCGCAATGGCCGCCCGCCCACCGTCATCGAGCGCCTGCCCTCCTCCGGCCGCGGCCTGGCGGGCATGCGCGAGCGCGTGCGCGCCCTCGGGGGCACCCTCAGCGCGGGCCCGGACGGCGACGGCGGCTGGCTGCTGCTGGCCAGCCTGCCCGCCAGGAGCGCCGCGTGATCCGCGTGCTGGTGGCCGACGACCAGGCGCTGGTCCGCGCGGGCGTGCGCATGTTGCTGCAGGCCGCGGGCGACATGGAGGTCGTGGGCGAGGCCGAGGACGGCGCCGAGGCCGTCCGCCTGGCCGAACGCCACGTGCCCGACGTCATCCTCATGGACCTGCGCATGCCCCGCGTCGACGGCCTGGAGGCGACCAGGCGGGTGCTGGCGGCCCGCCCGGCGGCCCGCGTCGTCGTGCTCACCACGTTCGCCGAGGACGCCGACGTGCACGCCGCCCTGCGCGCCGGGGCCGTCGGCTTCCTGGTCAAGGACGACGAGCCGGAACGCATGGTCGACGCCGTGCGCAGGGCCGCCGCGGGGGAGCAGCTGCTGGCCCCCTCGGTGCTGCGCCGGGTCGTCGAACGGTTCCTCGCCTCCGAGGAGCAGGCCGCCGTGCCGCCGCCGTCCGGGCTGACCGAACGCGAGCTGGAGGTGCTCGCCCTGGTCGGCACCGGCCTGTCCAACGCCGAGATCGCCGAGCAGCTGCACGTCGGCGTCACCACCGTCAAGACGCACATCGCCGCCGCCATGGACAAGCTCGGCCTGCGCAACCGCATCCAGGCCGCCGTGGTCGCCCACCGCGCCGGTCTGGTGGACGCCGCCTTCCGCCCGGTCCGTCCGCCACGTGGGGGACCGGGGGGTCATCCCGCAGGCTGACGACCTTGTGGGGCCGCCCTCGACACGATGTGGGTCCTTCGTTCGCAGAAAGGATGCACATCATGGGGGAGACTCAGGTCATGCCGCGCCCCGGCACGACACGACAGGTGCCGGCGGGGCTGCTGTACAGCCTGCGCGTCGTCATCATCGCCCAGGCCGCCGCGCTGCTCGTGGCCGCCTCGTTCGCCGGACAGGCCGTGGCGGCGGGCGGCGGCGCGCTGTCCGAGACGCACGTCATGGCGGGCATGGTCGTCCACCTGGTGGCGCTCGTGCAGATCGTGCTGGCCGTCCTGGTCTGGCGGCCGGGCCGCGGCGCCGGCTGGCCGGTGTGGGCCAGCGTCGCACTGCTCGTCGTCGGCCTCCTCCAGCACTTCACCTGGTCCTGGCTGGGCGCCCACGTGCCCAACGGGGTGCTGCTGTTCGGCCTCATCGGTGCGCTGCTGATCTGGTCCTGGTCGCCGTCGGCGTCCCGGCGCCGCTAAGGTCTGTGGTGTGTATGTGAAGATCTGCGGGTTGAGCGAGCCCGAGCACGTCGAGGCCGCCGTCGAGGCCGGCGCCGACGCCATCGGGTTCGTGCTCACCCGGAGCCCGCGCAGGGTGACGCCGGAGTGGGCGGCCGAGCTGGCCGCGGCGATCCCGGCCCACGTGCTCACCGTGGGCGTCTTCCGGGGGGAGGACCCCGAGACGGTCCGGGCCGCGGCGCTGGCCTCGGGCGTGCGCGCCGTCCAGCTGCACGGCAACCACCCCCACGCCGACTTCACCGCGCTGAAAGACCTCGGCCGTCCGCTCGTGCGCGCCGTCGACGCCGCGGCCGACCTGCGGTGCGGCGCCCACGACGAAGACCTGCTCATCGTCGACGCCCCGCGCCCCGGCTCGGGGGAGCCGTGGGACTGGGCGGCGGTGCGCGGCCGCCCGTCCGGCCGGTGGATGCTGGCCGGCGGGCTCGACCCGTCGAACGTGGCCGAGGCCGTCGAGGCCGCCGGCCCGTGGGGGGTCGACGTGTCCAGCGGCGTCGAGACCGCGCCGGGGGTCAAGGACTCCGCCCTGATCAGGGCCTTCCTCCGGGCCGCCCGCGGTGGCTGACGAGCTGTCGCGGGCCCTGGGCTTCGTGCACGACTTCGCCCGTCGCAAGGCGCCCGTCGTCACGCCGGTCCCGGGCGGGTTCGCGGTGCTCGACGAGCGTTACCCGATGTCGCACGACGACAACAGGCTGATCGTCTGGAGCGGCGCCCCCGGGCCGGTGCTCGCGGCGGCCGACGAGCGGCTCGCCGGGCTCGGCCACCGGCTGGTGTGCGTCGACGACGACCGGCAGGGGCAGGAGTTCCGGCCCGCGTTCGGCGCCGCCGGCTACCAGCACGAGACGAACGTCGTCATGGCCTTCCACGGCCCCCGCCCCGCCGCGCCCGCCGCCGCCACCGAGCGGCTCGACCTGGCCGAGCTGGTGCCCGTGCTGCGCGAGGAGTGGCGCGAGTCGCTGCCGCAGGCGGAGGAGGGCGTGGTCGAAGGGCTCGCCGCGCGCGCTGCGGCCCGCCCGGCCGGCGCCGACCTGGTCGAGTTCCACGCCGTACGCGCCCCCGACGGGCAGGTCGCCGCCCGGGCCGACCTCTACGTCCACGAGGGCGTCGCCCAGATCGAGAACGTCTACACCGGCGAGCGCCACCGGGGCCGGGGCTTCGCCCGCACGCTGCTGACCGCGCTGCTCGCCGCCACGGCCGGCGCCGAGCTGACGTTCCTGGTCGCCGACGCCGACGACTGGCCGCGCGAGTTCTACGGCCGGCTCGGCTTCGTCCCCGTGGGCCACACCCACGCCTTCCTGCGCACCTGACCCTTCCGCGAAGCCGGCGGCCCGGTCAGGCGCCCACCGAGCGGGCCAGGGCCACCGCGGCGGGGCCCAGCAGGGCCAGCACGGCTCCCGACAGCGCGTGCACGACCGTGTACGCCAGCAGCGGCGTCCCGTTCCCCGACATCCGCCGCACCGCGCCCAGGACGGTCGTCAGGCCGTGCTGCCCGGTCACCGCGCCGAGCACCAGCGGCGGCGGCAACATCATCAGCTTGGCCCCCATGGCCAGCGAGATCACCACGGGCACCGCGGCCGTGGCGACCGCGCCGAGCGCCACCTGCCAGGCGTGCCGCCCCACCAGCTCCACCGCCGCCGGCCCCGCCGACAGCCCGAGGGCCGCCACGAACACGCCGAGCGACACCTCGCCCACCACCCGGGCCGCGCCCGCGTCGTACTGCCCGAAGCGGGCCCGTCCCGCCCGCGCCCGGCCGAACACCAGCCCGGCCACCAGGCAGCCGATCGACACCGTGAGGCCGCCCGCCACCCCCGCCACGAGCCCGGCGACGAGCCCGGCGGCCAGGTAGACGACGTCGGCCCGGCGTCCGGCGTCCGTCCGCGCCCCGAGCCAGGCGGCCGCCCGGTCCACGTCCCGTGTCATCCCGGTCACCCGCACCACGTCACCGGCGCACAGCTCCGTGCCCGGCCGGACCGGCAACCGGCACCCCACCCGCGTCACCTCGCACACGTGCAGGTCCTGCACCCCCTGGCCGGACAGCCCGGCGCGCAGGTCCCGCACGGTCGCCGGCGGCCGGCCCGCGAGCGTCACGTCGGCCACCTCCAGGTCCAGGTCGAGCTCCCGCCCGCCGGGCACCTCGGGCCCGACCACCGCGCCCGCGTTGACGACGTCCTGCCGCACGCCCACGACCACGACCTCGTCGTCCCGCTGCAGCAGCGTGTCCGGGCCGAACGGGATCGGCCGGCCGTTCCTGCGCAGCCGCTCCACCGAGACGCGGGTGCCCATCGCGATCTCCGCCTGCCCGACGGTCCTGCCCTCGCCGGTGGTGACCTGGTGGGCCTTGCCCAGCACCGCCGGCGGCGGCGTCTCCTCCGCGCCGTCCAGCCGCCGCCACAGCGCCGCGGCCTCCTCGCCGGGGTCGAACCGCAGCACCGCGGGCGCGGCCCGGCCGGTCAGCAGCGCGATCGTGACCAGGGCGAAGAGATAGGACAGGACGTACGCGGGCCCGAGCGCGCCCTGCGCGACCCCGGCGGCCTGCAGGGCGTCGGCCGACGTCCCCAGCGCCACCGGCCCGGCCGCCGCCCCCGCGATCAGTCCGGCCGTGGTGCCCGGATCCAGCCCGAACGCGTCGGCCACGAGCGCCGTGACCGCCAGCGCCCCCACGACCTCGGCGACCGTGAACCACAGGTACCGCAGGTTGCGCCCGGCGAACGCCGCGAAGAAGGCGGGCCCGAGGGTGTAGCCGAGGGTGAAGGCGAAGATCGCGAAGGCGATCACGCGCACCTGCTGGTGGACCGTGACGCCGCCGGTCAGCAGCCCGACGGCCAGCGCCGCGGCCAGCGTCCCGGCCACGCCTCCGAGCGCCACCCCGCGGAACCTGATCCGGCCCAGGGCGAACCCGAGGGCCAGGCAGAGGAACAAGGCGATCTCCGGCGCGCCCCGCAGCACGCCGGACTCCCAGGGCCACATCCGATCCCCCCAAGCCAGGCCGGCACCGCGGGGGGATCGATCACCCAGCCTTTTCCCGCCGTCACAAGCCGCGAAACGCCCACTCCTCCCGCCCCGTCCTCCCCGCGTGCGGGGAATGGTCGCTGGTGGGGCGTCTGTGCCGGAGTTCCACGCAGTAGGGTCTCTGCGTGAGCGAAACTTCCGCCGAGGACCGGATCTGGACGGTTCCCAACCTGCTGAGCTTCCTGCGCCTCCTGGGCGTCCCCGTGTTCCTCTGGCTGGTCCTGGGCCCCCGGGCGGACGGGTGGGCCATCGGCATCCTCGTCGTGGCCGGGTTCACCGACTGGCTCGACGGCAAGATCGCTCGCGCGTTCAACCAGACCAGCAAGCTCGGCCGGGTGATCGATCCGGCCGCCGACAAGCTGTACGTCTTCGCCACCATCCTGGCGCTGCTGCTGCGGGAGGTCATCCCGTGGTGGCTGGTGGCCGTCATCGTGGCGCGGGAGCTCTTCGTCGCCTGTTCGTTCCCCGTACTACGCAAACACGGCTATAAGGCACTTCAGGTGCATTTCCTGGGCAAGGCCGCCATGTTCAACCTCATGTACGCCTTCCCGCTGCTCTTCCTCGCCTCCCACACCGGGTGGTATGCCGAAATAGCGCGAATTGCCGGGTGGGCCTTCGCGTTGTGGGGCACGGGCCTGTATTGGTGGGCAGGGATCCTGTACGTGGTGCAGGTGCGCCAACTCGTAACCGCGACCACGAAGGAGTGATCGGGTGAAGGCGGTCGTCATGGCGGGCGGGGAGGGTACTCGGCTGCGTCCGATGACTGCCAACCAGCCCAAGCCCCTGCTTCCCGTGGTCAACCGCCCGATCATGGAACACGTCCTGCGCCTGCTCAAACGGCACGGCATCACCGAGACGGTCGTCACCCTCCAGTTCCTGGCCGCCCTCGTGCGCAACTACTTCGGCGACGGCGACGAGCTGGGCATGAACCTCCAGTACGCCACCGAGGACCTGCCCCTGGGCACCGCGGGCAGCGTCAAGAACGCCGCCGACCGCCTCCGCGACGACCGCTTCCTGGTCATCTCCGGCGACGCCCTCACGGATATCGACTTATCCGACATGATCCGTTTTCATCGCGAAAATTCGGCTCTTGTCACCATCGGCCTGAAACGCGTCCCCAACCCGCTCGAATTCGGGATCATCATCCTCGACGAGAACGGGCGCGTGCAGCGTTTCCTGGAGAAGCCCACCTGGGGCCAGGTCTTCTCCGACACCGTCAACACCGGCATCTACGTCATGGAGCCCGAGGTCCTCGACGCCGTGGCCGACGGCGAACCGGTCGACTGGTCATCAGACGTCTTCCCCGCCCTCCTGGAACGCGGCGCCCCCATCTACGGCTACGTCGCCGACGGCTACTGGGAGGACGTCGGCACCCACGCCAGCTACCTCAAGGCCCAGGCCGACGCCCTGTCCGGCCGGGTCCGCCTCGACATCGGCGGCTTCGAGCTCTCCCCGGGCGTCTGGGTGGCCGACTCCGCCACGGTCGACCCCGACGCCGTCCTGAAGGGCCCGCTGCTGATCGGCGACTACGCCAAGGTGGAGGCGGGCGCCGAACTGCGCGAGTTCACCGTGCTCGGCAACAACGCGGTCGTGCGTGAGGGCGCCTTCCTGCACCGCGCGGTCGTCCACGACAACGTCTACCTCGGCCCCGGCGCCCACCTGCGCGGCTGTGTGATCGGCAAGAGCACCGACGTCATGGGCGGCGCCCGCGTCGAGGAGGACGCCGTCATCGGCGACGAATGCGTCATCGAGGCCGAGGCGTACGTCTCCAGCGGCGTCAAGGTCTACCCGTTCAAGACCATCGAGGCCGGCGCGGTCGTCAACACCAGCGTCATCTGGGAGTCGCGCGGCCAGCGCAACCTGTTCGGCCCCCGCGGCGTCAGCGGCCTGGTGAACGTCGAGATCACCGCCGAGCTGTGCGTCCGGCTGGCCGGCGCCTACGCCACCACCCTGCGCAAGGGTGCCTACGTCGTCACCTCCCGCGACTGCTCCCTGGCCGCCAGGGCGCTCAAACGGGCCGTGATCGGCGCGCTGACCGCCGCCGCGATCAACGTCCTGGACCTGGAGGCCGCGCCGCTGCCGGTGGCCCGCTTCCACACCGCCCGCGAGTCGGCCGCCGGCGGCATCGCCCTGCGCACCACGCCGGGCGACCCGCAGAGCGCCGACATCGTCATCATGGACGACCGCGGCGCCGACCTGCCCCCGGCCGCCCAGCGCAAGCTGGAGCGCGTCTTCTCCCGCCAGGAGTACCGGCGGGCCTTCCCCGGCGAGATCGCCGAGCTGCACTACCCGGCCAGGGCCGTCGAGGGCTACACGCACGAGCTGATGCGGGCCATCGGCGTGACCGGCGTCAAGGACATGAAGGTCGTGGTCGACTGCGCCGGCGGCACCTCCTCCCTGGTGATGCCCACGCTGCTCAGCCGGGCCGGCGTCGAGGTGCTCACCGTCAACGCCCGCCTGGACGACGTCTCGCCCACCGAGACGCTGGCCGAGCGCCGACGGGGCCTGCAACGCCTGTCGGAGCTGGTCAGCTCCTCGCGGGCGGCCTTCGGCGTGCGCTTCGACCCGGTCGGCGAACGCATCGCGCTGGTGGACGAGACCGGCCAGCTCATCAGCGAGGAACGTGCCCTGCTCGTCGTGCTGGACCTGGTGGCGGCCGAGCGCAGGGGCGGCCGGGTGGCCCTGCCGGTCACCACCACGCGCGTCGCCGAGCAGGTCTGCCGCTTCCACGGCGTGCAGGTGCAGTGGACCTCGACCGCCCTGGACGCCCTGACCTCCGCCGCCCAGGGCCCCGACATGATCTTCGCGGCGGACGGGCGCGGCGGGTTCGTCGTGCCGGAGTTCAGCCCGGCCATCGACGGCCTGGCCGCGTTCATGCGCCTGCTGGGGCTGGTGGCCCGCACCCGGCTGTCGCTCAGCCAGATCGACGCCAGGATCCCCGAGGTCAAACTGCTCCGGCGGAGCGTCCCCACCCAGTGGGCGGCCAAGGGCGCGGTCATGCGCTCGGTCATCGAGGCGGCCGAGGCCGAGCCCGGCGGCTGGCGCGTGGACACCACCGACGGCGTGCGGGTCGCCCGCGACGACGGCTCGTGGGTGCTGATCCTGCCCGCCGCCGCCGAGCCCGTCACCGACCTGTGGGCCGAGGCCCCCGACATGGACGGCGCCCAGGCGTTGCTCGAACGCTGGGCCCGCGTGGTCGAACAGGCAGCCGTCTGATCACGTAGAGTAGCGAAAAACCCTTCGCACGCGATGTGCGCGCGGAGTGCCGCAAGATCGTAATGTAGAAACGCGCGGCGGCATGGACCACGGGGTGGGGGCGGCGGTAACTTTGTCAGCGTCCGAACCAACAGTCCAGCGCCCCGCCTTGACCTTTGCCGCTGATCAGCGTAAGTTGCGGCATTCGCAAACTTGAAGAGCGAAGGCAGGCGCGTCCCCAGCACCGTCGCCGCGTCTTCGCGGTAGGAGGCCGAGCCGATCGATGCCGAGCGTCTACTGCACGCAGTGCGGGCACGCCAACCCCGAGGATGCCCGTTTCTGTTCCCGCTGTGGGTCACCGCTGACCAGACCCGAGGTCGCCGGGGACACCACATCGACGATCTCGGTCGCGGGAATCGAGGCGTACGAGGCTGAGACAGGCGACATGCTCCTGGCCGAACGGGCGCTGGTCGAACAGCTCCCGCCCGGCACGGCGTTGCTCTCGGTGACCAGGGGGCCCAACCAGGGGAGCCGGTTCCGGCTCGACAAGGACCTCACCACGACCGGGCGCCACCCGGAGAGCGACATCTTCCTCGACGACATCACCGTCTCCCGCCGCCACGTCGAGTTCTACCGCCATCGCGGCGGCCAGTTCTCCGTGCGCGACGTCGGCAGCCTCAACGGCACCTACGTCAACCGGGAGCGCATCGAGGAGGTCCCCCTGCACTCCGGAGACGAGGTGCAGATCGGCAAGTTCCGCCTCGTCTTCCTGATGAGGGTCAACGCCGGCGCATGAGCTCACAGGCGGCACGCTCGCACATGAGCATCGGGGAGGTGCTCGCCCTGCTGCAGGGCGAGTTCCCCGACGTCACCGTGTCCAAGATCCGTTTCCTGGAGGGTGAGGGGCTCATCGAGCCCGAGCGCAGCCCCTCGGGCTACCGCAAGTTCACCCACCTCCACGTCGAGCAACTGCGTTTCATCCTGACCGAGCAGCGTGACCACTACCTGCCGCTGCGGGTGATCAAGGACAGGATGGCGGAGAGCTTCGGCCTTCCGCGCGCGGTGCAGCAGACGCAGGAGATCCGGTTCGACCGGGCCGAGCTGCTGGAGGCCGCCGGCATCGACGAGGAGACCCTCGCCGAGCTGGAGGACTACGGCCTGCTCGCCCCCGTGGCCAGGCGCTACGACGAGGAGGCGCTGAAGGTCGCGCGCAGCGTCGGCGCCCTGGCCCGCTTCGGCCTGCACGCCCGCCACCTGCGCGCGGTCAAGGCCGCCGCCGAGCGGGAGTGCGGCCTGGTCGAGCAGACCGTCGCGCCCATACTCAAGCGGCGCGCCCCCGGAGCCATCGGCGAGGCCGACGAGGCCGCCAGGGAGCTGTCCCAGCTCCTGCTCGACCTGCACGCCTCTCTGGTGCGCAGCGGGGTCAGGTCTGTCCTGGGCCGCTGAGGGCACAGAGCTGGAAGGCCGGGGCACATTCCAGGCCTGCCGGGTGTTACGTTGAAATGCATAAGCGTGTAGCAGAAGCGACCCAGTCAACAGCTGTGCCGGGCGACCGGCCGGTCGAATACGGAGCAGCCCGTGTTGCAGATGGAGGTCGTGGGCGTTCGAGTTGAGATGCCCACAAATCAGCCGATCGTCTTGCTCAAGGAGGCACACGGGGAACGGTTCCTTCCGATCTGGATCGGCATGACCGAGGCGACCGCGATCGCCCTGGCGCAGGCCGAGGAGCCGCCGCCCCGGCCGCTCACCCACGACCTGTTCAGGGACGTGCTGAGCGCGCTCGGCGTCGGGCTGCGCGCGGTCAACATCGTGGCCCTGCGTGACGGTATCTTCTTCGCCGACCTTGTGTTCTCCAACGGCGTGGAGGTGAGCGCCAGGCCGTCCGACTCGATCGCCCTGGCCCTGCGCACCGGCGCCCGCATCTTCGCCAGCGAAGAGGTGGTCCAGGAGGCCGGTGTGATCATCCCGGACGACCAGGAGGACGAGGTGGAGAAGTTCAGGGAGTTCCTTGACACGATCACTCCCGAGGACTTCGGCAGGGCGGGGTAGGTATTTCAGTGCATTTACGCTTCACGACGCGCCGAGCCGGATCGTTGACTGAGCATGGTCACGGTCCTACGGTGCAAGTGAAACCCGTGGTCGCCCTTTACGAACCCCCAGATCAGGCCGCGGGATGAGAGAAAGCCGGAGGTCCGCGTGGCGGTCAGCAGCGGCGAGGGAAAGACGGCCGGCCAGGAAGATCCGGTGCGGCGCGAGAGCGCGCGGCAGCGTGCCGGAGAGCAGGGCCTGCTCTTCGACGAGCAGCCCACGACGCTGCCCGCCGACATCGGATACCGCGGGCCCACGGCCTGCTCGGCGGCCGGCATCACCTACAGGCAGCTCGACTACTGGGCGCGTACCGGCCTGGTGGAGCCCACGATAAGAGCCGCGCACGGCTCGGGTTCGCAGCGGCTCTACAGCTTCCGCGACATCCTGGTGCTCAAGGTCGTCAAGCGGCTGCTCGACACGGGCGTGTCGTTGCAGCAGATCCGCACCGCGGTGCAGCACCTGCGTGACCGCGGGGTCGCCGACCTCGCGCAGATCACGCTCATGAGCGACGGAGTCAGCGTCTACGAGTGCACCTCGGCCGACGAGGTGATCGATCTCCTCCAGGGCGGGCAGGGCGTGTTCGGCATCGCGCTCGGTCGGGTCTGGCGCGAGGTCGAGGGCTCCCTCGCGGAGCTGCCGGGGGAACGGGCGGCGGTCGAGGACAGCGTCCCGGCCGACCATCCCACTGACGAGCTCGCCAAGCGGCGTCGCGCACGCCGCACGGGGTGAGCTGAACCGCTGAACACACCGTAGTAATCTAGGACAGAGTAAGGCTGACGACCCCGTGCGGGAGAGTCCCTGGGCTTCGGTCCTGGGGCGCCGAAGGAGCAACCCTCCCCGGAATCTCTCAGGCATCCCGTACCGCTCGGGCGAGGCAACTCTGGAAAGCAGGTGCGTCCGCCAGGCGCACCTCACCGACGGTGCAAGCCCCACGGCGGGGTGAAGCTCTCAGGTCGCGATGACGTCGCGCTGACAGAGGGGGAGATCCGGCACTCGCCCGCGCCCCGGCGCCGGTCTCCACGCCTCAGGAGGCAACCTCCATGACCGACCTGTCCGCTCCGCCGTTCTCGTCCCGGCACATCGGCCCATCGGAGTCCGAGCAGCAGCGCATGCTCGAGGCCGTGGGCTTCGAGTCCGTCGGCGATCTGGTGGCCGTGGCCGTCCCCGAGGCCATCAGGGCCAAGGACCGGCTCCAGCTCCCGCCCGCCGCGAGCGAGACCGAGGCCATCGCCGAGCTGCGCGAGCTGGCCTCCCGCAACCGGGTGCTGACGTCCATGATCGGACTGGGCTACTACGACACCGTCACGCCCGCCGTCATCCGGCGCAACCTGCTGGAGAACCCGGGCTGGTACACCGCCTACACGCCGTACCAGCCGGAGATCTCGCAGGGCCGCCTGGAGGCGCTGCTGAACTTCCAGACGGTCGTCTCCGACCTGACCGGCCTCGACGTCGCCGGCGCCTCCCTGCTGGACGAGAGCACCGCCGCGGCCGAGGCCATGACGCTGGCCCGCCGGGCGGGCAGGTCCAAGAGCGACGTGTTCGTCGTCGACGCCGACACGCTGCCCCAGACCAAGGCCGTGCTGGCCACCCGCGCCGAGCCGCTCGGCATCACGCTGGTCGAGCACGACCTCGACGGCGACCTGCCCGAGTGCTTCGGCGTGCTGGTGCAGTACCCGGGCGCCTCGGGCCGCCTGCGCGACTTCCGCGACGTGGCCGCCAGGGCGCACGAGGCGGGCGCGCTCGTCGTGGCCGCCGCCGACCTGCTGGCCCTCACGCTCG
The DNA here is from genome assembly GCF_040642995.1 of Nonomuraea sp. NPDC047529. Lineage (NCBI taxonomy): Bacteria > Bacillati > Actinomycetota > Actinomycetes > Streptosporangiales > Streptosporangiaceae > Nonomuraea > Nonomuraea sp. NPDC047529. The sequence continues at coordinate 124,312 of NZ_JBEYTJ010000025.1, forward strand.
TGGCCGCCCCCGGCGAGCTGGGCGCCGACATCGCCGTCGGCTCCTCCCAGCGCTTCGGCGTCTCCTTCGGCTTCGGCGGGCCGCACGCGGCCTACATGTCCGTACGCGAGGGCCTGCAGCGGCAGATGCCCGGCCGCCTGGTCGGCGTGTCGGTCGACGTCGACGGCGACCCCGCCTACCGGCTGGCCCTGCAGACCCGCGAGCAGCACATCCGCCGCGAGAAGGCCACCAGCAACATCTGCACCGCCCAGGTCCTGCTGGCCGTGATCGCCGGCATGTACGCCGTCTACCACGGCCCCGAGGGCCTGCGCCGGATCGCCCGGCGGGTGCACCGGCACGCCGTCGCGCTGGCCGGCGGGCTGCGCGAGGCCGGCCTGGAGGTCGTGCACGGAGAGTTCTTCGACACCGTGCTCGTCCGCGTGCCCGGCCGGGCCGCCGAGGTGGTCGCCGCCGCCGCCGAGCGGGGCGTCAACCTGTGGCAGGCCGGTGACGACCACGTCTCCGTCGCCTGTGACGAGAAGACCGGCGCGGCCGAGCTGGTCAAGGTGTGGGCCGCCTTCGGCGTCGAGCGCGCGGACGCGGACGTGGACCTGGCGGCCGACGCGCTGCCGGCCGACCTGCTGCGCGAGTCGGACTTCCTGACCCACCCGGTCTTCCACAGCCACCGCTCCGAGACCGCGATGCTGCGCTACCTGCGCAGGCTCCAGGACAAGGACATCGCGCTCGACCGTTCGATGATCCCGCTCGGCTCCTGCACGATGAAGCTGAACGCGACCACCGAGATGGAGCCGATCACCTGGCCGGAGTTCGCGGGCGTGCACCCGTACGCGCCGGAGGCCCAGACCGAGGGCTACCGGGACCTCATCGGCACGCTGGAGGGCTGGCTGGCCGAGGTGACCGGCTACGACGCGGTCTCCATCCAGCCGAACGCGGGCTCCCAGGGCGAGTTCGCCGGCCTGCTGGCCATCCGCGCCTACCACCAGGCCAACGGCGACACCGAGCGCGACGTGTGCCTGATCCCGTCCTCGGCGCACGGCACGAACGCGGCCAGCGCCGTCATGGCGGGCATGCGGGTCGTGGTCGTGGCCTGCGACAGCGACGGGAACGTCGACCTGGCCGACCTCGACGCCAAGATCGCCAAGCACCGCGAGCGGCTGGCCGCGATCATGGTGACGTACCCGTCCACGCACGGCGTGTACGAGGAGTCGATCACCGAGGTCTGCGCCAAGGTGCACGAGGCCGGCGGCCAGGTCTACGTCGACGGCGCCAACCTCAACGCCCTGGTGGGCCTGGCCAAGCCCGGCGAGTTCGGCGCCGACGTGTCCCACCTCAACCTGCACAAGACGTTCTGCATCCCGCACGGCGGCGGCGGCCCCGGCGTCGGTCCGGTCGCGGTCCGCGGCCACCTGGCGGCCTACCTGCCCGGCCACCCGCTGCGCGACGGCGGCCCGGTCGGCCCGGTCTCGGCCGCCCCGTACGGCTCGGCGGGCATCCTGCCGATCTCGTGGGCGTACGTGCGCATGATGGGCGCCGAGGGCCTCACGGCGGCCACCGAGCAGGCCATCCTGTCGGCCAACTACCTGGCCAGGCGGCTGGCCCCGCACTACCCGGTGCTCTACACCGGCCGCGGCGGCCTGGTGGCGCACGAGTGCATCGTGGACCTGCGCCAGATCACCAAGGAGACCGGCGTCACCGTCGACGACGTGGCCAAGCGCCTGATCGACTACGGTTTCCACGCGCCCACCATGTCGTTCCCGGTGGCCGGCACGCTGATGATCGAGCCGACCGAGAGCGAGGACCTGAACGAGCTCGACCGGTTCGTGGACGCCATGATCGCCATCCGCGGCGAGATCGCCAAGGTGGCCTCCGGCGACTACGACAAGACCGACAACCCGCTGCGCAACGCGCCGCACACGGCCGAGTCGGTCACCGCCGACGAGTGGCCGCACCCGTACTCGCGGACCGAGGCGGCCTACCCGCTGGCCTCGCTGCGCGAGGGCAAGTACTGGGTGCCGGTGCGCCGCATCGACCAGGCGTACGGCGACCGCAACCTGGTGTGCTCCTGCCCGCCTCTTGAGGCGTACGAGGACTGATCCCGCAAGCGGGTCCCCGCCCGGGGGCCCGCTTCCGGCGCGGCCCAGTCCCACACCGTCAAGTGAGCAGACATGATCGCGACGAGCCGTTAGGCTCGGTGCGATCCGTCGCCCGAAGGAGCTCTCTTGACGTTCTCAGAGCTGGAGACCCCGCCTCTCGACACCGCCCGCCGCCTGGCCGAGGGCGGCGACCTCGACGGTGCGGCGGCGATACTGACCGAGCTGGTCGCCGACCCCGACAGCCCCGACCGGGCCCAGGCGGCCGTGGGGCTTGCCGTGGTGCTCGACGAACGCGGCGACACCGACGCCGCCCGCGCCGCGGCCCGCACCGCGCTGGCCACCGGCCATCCCGAGTACGCCGCCCAGGCCGCCTGCCACCTGGCCCAGGGCTTCGAGCGTGAGGGCCGCGACGACCAGGCCAGGGCCGCCTGGCAGGCCGTGCTCGGCGTCGGCACGCCGGCCTACGTGCCGCTGGCCCACCTCGCGCTGGCCCGGCTGGCCGGCAGCCCGCAGGAGGCCGACAAGGAGCTGCGCGCCGCCTTCGACGCGGGCATCGACGTGGGCGACGCCGAGGCCACCGCGCACGCGGCCCGCCAGCTCGCCGAGACGCTGCTGGAGCACGGTGATCCGGGCGAGGCGGCCGGCCTGCTGCTGGACGCGCTGGAGTTCGCCCCGGCGCGGGAGCTGCCGGGGCTGCGGGTGCTGCTCGGCATCGCGCACCTGGAGCTGGCCTGCGCGGAGTTCGCCGAGGCCGTCGAGAGCGGGGCCGACCCCCAGACGGGAGCGCTGGCCATCGAGCTGCTGGCCCGCACGCTGCCGCTGCGCGGGCGCACCGAGGACGCCGGCCAGGTGTGGACCTACGGCCTCGAACACGAGGACGAGACCATGGCCGCCGAGGTGCGGCTGCGCTTCCACCGCGACGCCTGACCCGGCCCCCTGAGGGCTCAGCCGCGCCGCATGATGGCCACGGCGGCGGCCACGTTGATGGCGACGATGGCCAGCCACGTGATGGTCAGGCCCACCAGGCCCGAGTTGCCGACCGCGATGGCGGTCAGTGGGATGCCGAGGCCCATCGAGCCCAGCGCGACGGGGATCATGGCGGCGCCGTTGCCCTGCCGCTGCCGGGGCTTGACCGGGGCCACGCCGTGGCCGCCCAGCTCGGCCTGGACGCGGGCGGCGATGGTGGCGTCGAGCCGTTCGACGAAGGACTCGACGAGCGCGGCCTCGTAGTCGGGGCCGAGGTCGCGGCGGGCGTCGAGGGTGGCCTGCAGGTCATCGCGGATGGGGCGCATCTCTGGCATGAGAACCATCATGGCGGTTGTGCGGCGCGCCGTCATCGTACCTGGGGGCCAACGGCGCATCCTCCCCAGGTACGGTGCTGCCATGGAGATCATGACTCCGCGGGGGCCGGCGCTGGTGCAGGTCGAGGAGGCGGCCGAGCCGCGGCTGCTGCTGGTGCTGACCCACGGCTCGGCCGGGGGAGTGGACGCGCCCGATCTGCTGGCCGTCCGCGACGCCGCGCTCGGGGCGGGGGCCACCGTGGCCAGGGTGTCGCAGGCGTTCCGGGTCGCGGGGGCGCGGGCGCCGGGCTCGGCGGCCAGGCAGGACGAGGCCTGGGAGATCGTGCTGGGCGAGCTGCGCGCCAGGTGGCCGGGGCTGCCGCTGGTGCAGGGCGGCCGGAGCAACGGCGCCCGGGTGGCCTGCCGTACGGCCTCGGCGGTGGGCGCGGCGGCGGTGGTGGCGCTGGCCTTCCCTCTGCACCCGCCGGGCAAGCCGGAGCGTTCCAGGGCCGAGGAGCTGCGCGGGGCCGGGGTGGACGTGCTGGTGGTCAACGGGGACCGGGATCCGTTCGGAGTGCCGGATCCCGCCGACTGCGCCCGGCTGGTGGTGCTGCCGGGCGAGGGCCACGACCTGAAGCGGGACCCCGCCCGGGTGGGCGAGGTCGTGGCCCGGTGGATCGGTGGTTACGCCGCCGTCAGGCGGCGCCCACCAGGGGGTCGGGCCGGTGCGGCGCGATGACGGTGCCGCTGGGCAGGAGCTCCCCGGTGTCCTCGAACAGGACGACGCCGTTGCAGAGAAGGCTCCACCCCTGCTCGGGGTGGCATGCGAGGGTGCGTGCTGCCTCGCGGTCCGGCGCCTCGGCAGACGGACAGGCCGGGTCGTGCGGGCACATCGGCGTGCCTCCGATATCTCGTGGGTGCTCCCGGGAGAGGGACGGGAGCGGCTCGGGTTTGTTGTTCTGGCAAGTGTGCGACGTGCGTCACACGGTCCGACATAGCCCGTTCGGACTGTTACAGGAGGATCCCCCGGTCGTGTGACCTTCGACACAGCGTGCCTTATGCAGGATAACGGGCCAAGCGCGACACGCGCACTACGTTTGCAACCCCTTGAGCAAAGCGTCGAGCCCTCTTTCGAAGTCCACATCAGCCCTTTCGTCCCGCCTGACCCATTCATCAACTTCTGGGTCAGCCCATCCTGATTGCTGGACTTCGACCGCCACGCTGCCGAACACGAACGCCCGCAACGCCCGTACGGCCTCCGGGGCGTCGCCCAGGCCTCCGTCGGCGAGCTGTTCGGTCTGCTCCCTGATGGCGACGGCGGTGGCGCCCTTGGGAGGCTTGGTCAGGGCCAGCGCGAGCACGCCCGGATGCTCGCGCAGCAGTTCCCGGCCCGCCCGGCACCACGCCCTGGCCGTCTCCTGCCAGGTGGCCGCCTGCTCCACGTGCACCGACGTGACGTGCTCGGCCAGCGCGTCCATGAGCGCCTCCTTGCCGCGGGGCAGGTGGTGGTAGATGGCCATGGCCTCCACCTCCAGGGCGTCGCCCAGCCGGCGCATGGTGAGCCGGCGCAGCCCCTGGCTGTCGGCGATGTGGAGTGCGGCCTCGATGATGCGCTCGCGGGAGAGTGGGACGGGAGGTCTCTTTGCGGGCATGGTGATCATCTTACTGGGCGGCCCCGCCCGTCGCCCGGTGTTCGGAGGCGGTGTCGGACGGCGTACCCTTGTGGGTTGAACAGCAAAGACTGCGTGAAGGGCAGGGTCGATGGCGTTTTTCCGTCCGCGGGTGAGCCGTGAGGCCGAGGTTCGCTACCACGCGGACCAGGAGATCTCCAAGGGCTTCCCGCAGCTGCTTGACAAGGCCAGGCAGGCCGAGGCGATCGTGCGCGACCTGCGGGCCGCCGCGGCCGACGAGATCGAGCTGCTGGCGGCGGGCCGGGCGTTCGACGTCGCGCTGACCGAGGCGCTGCGGGCCGCGGAGGCAGGGCAGCGGGCCACGTTCGGCGTGCGGTCCTACGACGACCGCATCGCGCGCCGCAAGGCCAAGGCCACGCCCCCCGGGGCCCTGTGGACGGCCGAGGTCGACCGGCTGCGCACGCTGCGCGAGGAGAACCGCATGTGGGGCATCCCGCGCGTGCCCCGGCCGGTGCCCGCCACCGCCTGAGCACAGGCACACGAAAGCCCCGGCGCCTCGCGCGCCGGGGCTCTTCGTGCGTTCCTGATCCCTCGGCGGGAACCTGGGGCCTTGAGTAGAGCCCGGCGTCATGCCGGGGCTCCGTGTGCGGCCCCGGCGCTCTGTGGGCAGGCGCCGGGGGCGGTCGTCGGTCAGCTGGCCCAGTCGAGCAGGGGGCGGGTGTTGCTCGGGTGGCGCAGCTTGGACAGCGACTCCTTCTCCAGCTGGCGGATGCGCTCGCGGGTCAGGCCGAGGTGCTTGCCGATCTCGTCCAGGGTGTGCGGCTTGCCGTCCACCAGGCCGAACCGCAGGGCCATGATCTTCGCCTCGCGGGGCGAGAGGTTGTCGAGCACGCCGCGCAGCTGGTCGCCCAGCAGCTGGCGGTCGACGATCTCCGACGCCTCCGGCGAGTCGACGTCCTCGATGAGGTCGCCGATCGTGGTCTCGCCGTCCTCGCCGATGGTCGCGTTCAGCGAGATCGGCTGGCGGCTGGTGCGCAGCAGCTCCTCGATCTGGTCCGGCGTCTTGTCGAGCTCGACGGCCAGCTCCTCGGGCGTGGGCTCGCGGCCCAGCCTCTGGTGCATGTCACGCTCGACCCGCGACAGCTTGGAGAGCATCTCCAGCACGTGCACGGGCAGCCGGATCGTCCGGGCGGAGTCGGCGAAGCCGCGCTGGATGGCCTGCCGGATCCACCACATGGCGTAGGTGGAGAACTTGAAGCCCTTGGTGTAGTCGAACTTCTCCACGGCCCTGATCAGCCCCAGGTTGCCCTCCTGGACGACGTCCAGCAGGGACATGCCGCGGTCGGTGTACTTCTTGGCCACCGAGACCACCAGCCGCAGGTTGGCCTCCAGCATGTGGTCCTTGGCCTGCCGGCCGTCCTCGATGACCAGGTGCAGGTCGTCGCGCACGGACGACGGCACGTCGGGGTCGGAGTCCAGCTTGTACTCGGCGTACAGGCCGGCCTCGATCCGGCGGGCCAGCTCGACCTCCTGGGCGGCGGTGAGCAGCGTCCGGCGGCCGATCGACTTCAGGTACGTGTGCACCGAGTCGCCCATGACGGACTGGTTGTCGTCCAGGTCATTGGCGTCGTTCTCGATCTCGACGTCCTCGGCGGTCAGTTCGAGGTCGTCGGGGGCCACGTCCTCCTCGTGCTCCGGCTTGCCGTCCACCGGGTTTTTTGCCTCGGCGGCGGTGCGGCCGGTAGCCTTTGCCCCAGAAGCCTTCCTCGGCTTCGGAGCGCTCTTCTGGGTGGTCTTCTTGGCGGCGGTCTTGGCCAGGGACGGCTCGTTCTCGGCGGCCAGGCTCACACCGGCCTCCGACAGCTCGCGCAGGATCGTGCGGCCTTCAGAGGGGCTGATGCCGGCCTCGGCGAACGCGTCACGCAGCTCCGCCAGAGAAAGGTGACCCTGGGCTCGCCCTCGTTCAATGAGCTGGTCGAGAGACGCGGGCGGGGTCGCCACGGCGGTTCTGGGCATGAGGACACCTCCTCCGTACGGAGTCGAAGCGATCAGGCAGTTTGTGGTGGGGCGGTGGTCACTCCGCACGGCGCACCAGTATCAATAACGCCATTCATCGCTATTTGTTCCCGGGGTGATGAAAAAGGGGCGGAACGCCCGCAGGGCGCGCCACCCCTCGGGAAGGCGGAAACCTACTCCGCCACCTCGAAGCTTCCGGTCGCCTCGGGCATGGGCATCGGCTCGGCCTCCTCCATGCGGTTGCCGGTCCAGTAGTCGATGACCTCGCGCGGGTCGGGGTTGACCTCCGTGGAGACCACGATGCCCTCGGTGCGGTCGGGCGCGGGGACCGGCCGGCCGGTCGGCGGCGCCTGCTCGATCTCGGCCTGGGTCTTCCTCGCGACCGCGTCGAGCCTGCCCGCCGAGGCGGCCGCCGCGACCGACGCGCCACCGACGACGATCACGCCGACGACGATCACGGACGCCCACATCTTGCGGGTCTGGTTCATGAAGGCTCCCTTCCTTCTCCCCGTTATGACGCAGCCGCGGCGCGTCAGGTTCCTGTACGCAGCCGTACGAGATCGGTCTTGCCGTTGGGCAGCAGCGGCAGGTGGGGGAGAAGGCGCAGGCCGCGCGGGGCGGCGTGGGCGGGCAGCCGGTCGCGGCAGAAGGCGCGCAACTCGGCCAGCGTGGGCGGCGCGGCCGGGTCGGACGGCACCACGAACGCGGTGACCGCCTCACCCCACTCCGGGTCGGGCAGGCCGGCCACGGCCACGTCGGCGATCTCGGGGTGCGCGCCGAGCACCGCGGTCACCACGGCGGCCACGACCTTCTCGCCGCCGGTGTTGACGACGTCGTCGGCCCGGCCGAGGACGCGCAGCCGGCCGTCGCTCAGCTCGCCGAGGTCGGAGGTGACGAACCAGTCGCCGTCGAGCGGCGTCTGCCCGGCGAAGCGGTAGCCGGAGAAGAGCACCGGCCCGGCGATCCTGATCAGGCCGTCCTCGCCGATTTTGAGATCTACATCGTAAAGGGGCTCGCCGTCGTAGACGCAGCCGCCGCACGTCTCGCTCATCCCGTACGTGGTGACCACCCGCGCGCCGAGCTCCACGGCCCGCTCGACCAGCCCCGACCGGGGCGCCGCGCCGCCGAGCAGGATCGTGCGGAACACCGACAGGTCCGCGCCCGCCTCGACCAGCCGGTGGAGCTGCGTCGGCACCAGGGAGACGTGGTCGGCGCCGGAGGACAGCACGGCCCGCATGTCGAAGGCGGGGTGGATGAGCGGCTCACTGCCCGACAGCAGGGCGCGGACCAGCACCTGCAGCCCCGAGACGTGGGAGACGGGCAGGCAGCACAACCACCGGTCGCCCTCGCCGGCCCCGATCCTGCTCAGCGACGCCGACGCCGAGGCGCGCAGCGCGGACGCCGACAACTGCACGCCCTTGGGGACGCCGGTGCTGCCGCTGGTGGCGATCACGACCGCCACGTCGTCCGGGACGCCGGCGCCGCCGGGCCGCGGCTCGCCGTCGACGTGCGTGGGGCGCAGCGCCTGGAGGACCTGGTGCTCGTGGCCCGGCTGGAGCGGCAGGACGGCGGGGCCGTCGCCGGAGAGCGCGTCGCGGATCGCGGTGAAAAGGCCGGGTCCCGGAGGCTGCACAATGGCATGCAGCGGACGGTCCGGATGCGACGGGTTCCTCCACATGCTCGTAAGGTTAATGGCGACAGGTCGGACACAGGTGCAGGGTAGGGTCGTGACGCGTTCTCCCGTGGTCTTCCGGATTCCGATGCGGACGCGGTTTCGCGGGCAGACCGTCAGAGAAGGCGTGCTGCTGCACGGTCCGGCGGGCTGGGGGGAGTTCTCCCCGTTCCCCGAGTACGGCCCGCGCGAGTGCGCCCGCTGGCTGGCGTGCGCCCGCGAGGCCGCCTTCGAGGGGTGGCCGGAGCCGGTGCGCGACCGCGTCCCGGTCAACGCCACCGTCCCGGCGGTCGACGCCGAGCAGGCCCATGAGCTGGTGAGACGCTCGGGCTGCGGCACGGCGAAGGTCAAGGTGGCCGAGCGCGGCCAGACGTTCGCCGACGACCTGGCCAGGGTGGAGGCGGTGCGCGACGCGCTGGGGCCGTCCGGGCTGCTGAGGATCGATGTCAACGGCGCCTGGGAGGTCGACGAGGCCGTCACCCGGCTCAAGCGCCTCGACCGGTTCGGCCTGGAGTACGCCGAGCAGCCGTGCGCGACGCTGGAGGAGCTGGCGGCGGTGCGCAGGGCGGTCGACGTGCCGATCGCGGCCGACGAGTCGATCCGGCGCGCCGAGGACCCGCTGCGGGTCAGGGCGGCCGAGGCGGCCGACATCGCGGTGGTCAAGGTGCAGCCGCTGGGCGGGGTGCGCGCCGCGCTGCGGGTGGTGGAGTCCTGCGGGCTGCCGGCCGTGGTCTCCAGCGCCGTGGAGACGTCCGTGGGGCTGGCGGCGGGGGTCGCGCTGGCGGCGGCGCTGCCGTCGCTGCCGTACGCGTGCGGGCTCGGCACGATGTCGCTGCTGACGGGCGACGTGGTGGAGGACTCGCTGACGCCCGTGGACGGCTGGCTCCCGGTACGACGCCCGTCGGTGAATTTTCAGCATTTGTCGGAATTTGAGATCGAATCTCCCCAGTGGCTTCGCCGGATGCAGGAGGCCTCACGTTGAATCCCGCAACCGCGCTGGCCACGGTGCTCGTGGACGAGCTGGTGCGCTGTGGCCTGACCGACGTGGTGCTCGCGCCCGGCTCGCGCTCGGCCCCCCTCGCCCTGGCGCTGCACGCCGAGTCGCGGGTGCGCCTGCACGTGCGCGTCGACGAGCGCTCGGCCTCCTTCCTGGCGCTCGGCCTGGCCAAGCGCTCCGAGCGGCCGGTGGCGCTGATCTGCTCCTCCGGCACGGCCGCGGCCAACTTCCACCCGGCGGTGATCGAGGCGAACGAGTCGGGCGTGCCGCTGCTCGTCCTGACCGCCGACCGCCCGCCCGAGCTGCGCGGCACCGGCGCCAACCAGACGATCGACCAGGTCAAGCTGTACGGCACCGCCACCCGCTGGTTCGCCGAGGTCGGCGTGCCCGAAGACCGTCCCGGCATGGTCGCCTACTGGCGTTCGCTGGCCTGCCGCGCCTACCAGCGCGCCTCCGGCCCGGCCAACCCCGGCCCGGTGCACCTCAACATGGCCTTCAGGGAGCCGCTGATCCCCGACGGTGACACGAGCTGGTCCGAGGCGCTCGACGGCGGCGCGAACGGCCCCTGGGTGCGGGCCCGCGTCGCGCCCCCGCCCATCGCCCTGCACATCCCGCCCACCCGGCGCGGCGTGCTCGTCGTCGGCGACGGCGCGGCCAACGTCCGGCGGTACGTGGCCGCCGCAGGCATGGCGGGCTGGCCGGTGCTGTCGGAGCCCAACGGCGGCGCCCGCTACGGCGACCACTCCATCTCCAGCTACCACTACCTGCTCGGCACGCCCGAGTTCGCCGACTCCCACCGCCCCGACGTGGTCGTCACGCTGGGCCGCCCCGGACTGTCGCGACCGCTGCTGTCGTGGCTGAAGCGGGCCGAGGAGCACATCGTGGTCGCCCCCGACCTCGACCGCTGGCCCGACCCGACCAGATCGGCCACGCAGGTCGCGCAGGCCGTGGAGATCCCGGTCGCCTCCGGCGACGACAGCTGGCTGCACGCCTGGCGGCAGGCCGACGCGGCCGTCCGGGCGGGCCTCGACGCCGTCCTGGACGTCTCCGGCACCACCGAGCCGCGCCTGGCCCGCGACCTGGTCGACGCGCTGCCCAACGGCGCGCTGCTGTTCTGCGGCTCCTCGATGCCGATCAGGGACCTCGACCAGACCATGCGGCCGCGGCGCGGGATCAGGCTGATGGCCAACCGGGGCGCCTCCGGCATCGACGGGCTGGTGTCCACGGCCATGGGGGCCGCGCTGGCGCACAACGGGCCCTCGTACGCGCTGCTCGGCGACCTGTCGTTCCTGCACGACCAGAACGGGCTGATCCTCGGCCCGCGCGAGCCCCGGCCCGACCTGTGCCTGGTCGTCGTCAACAACGACGGCGGCGGCATCTTCTCGCTGCTGCCGCAGGCGACGGTGCGCGACTCGTTCGAGCGGGTCTTCGGCACGCCGCACGGCGTGGACCTGGCCTACGCCGCCGCCGCGACCGGGACGCCGTACACGCTGCTCGGGGACGTCGGCGACCTGCCCAAGGCGATGCGCGGCGAGGGGCCGCGGGTGGTGGAGGTGCGCACCGACCGCGAGGAGAACGCGGCCGTGCACGGCCGCCTGCGCGAGGCGGCCCAGGACGCCGTGCGGGAGTTCCTCAACTCCTGAGCGCCTCCAGCAGGCGGTTGAGCGGGCTGTCGAGCCCGTAGCGGTCGGCCAGGGCCACCAGGGCCTCCGGGTCGCGCGGCTTGTCCGGCAACGTCAGGTCGGCGGCGGGCAGCGGCGCCTCGGAGGCCACCTCGACCACGGCCGGCGCGGCGTCGAGGTAGTCGCGGGCGGCGGCCAGGCGGTTGCGGCTGCCGGCCGGGAACCCCTCGGTGACGCCGGAGTCGAGCGCCTCCAGCAGCGCGGCGAGCGAGCCGAACCGGGTGATCAGGGCCGCCGCCGTCTTCTCGCCGACGCCGGGCACGCCGGGCAGGCCGTCGCTGGGGTCGCCGCGCAGGGTGGCGAAGTCGGCGTAGGCGCGGCCGGGGATGCCGTACTTGGCGGTGACGAACGCCTCGTCCACGAACTGCAGGTTGCGGATGCCGCGCGCGGTGTACAGGACGCGGACCGGGCGCGAGTCGTCGACGAGCTGGAACAGGTCGCGGTCGCCGGTGACGATCTCGACGGCGCCCTCGGCCTGGTGGGTGAGGGTGCCGATCACGTCGTCGGCCTCGAAGCCGGGCGACTCGGGACGGGCGATGCCCACGGCGTCGAGGACCTCGTTGATCACGGCGATCTGCGGCACCAGCGCCTCGGGCACCTCCTCGGCGTCGCCGTGGGCCACCCGGTGCGCCTTGTACGTCGGGATCGCCGCCACCCTGAAGGCGGGCCGCCAGTCGGCGTCCATGGTCGCGGCGAGCGCGGCCGGGGAGTGCCGGCGGACCAGGGTGGCGATCATGTCGATGAGGCCGCGCACCGCGTTGACCGGGGAGCCGTCGGGCGCCTTGATCGACTCCGGGATGCCGTAGAAGGCGCGGAAGTAGAGGGACGGTGTGTCCAGAAGCATGAGCACCCGTCTATGGTCGCACTCCCGCCGCCCTCCCGTCCGGCTCCGGGACGGCGACGGCCAGCAGGCACGCGTCGTCCTCGGGGTTGGGCCCGCCGATGTCGGCCAGGAGGCGGTCGAGCCCGGCCTCCAGGTCGTGGGCGGACAGACCGGCGGCGGCGGCCAGGACCAGCTCCCGGCCGACGTCGATGTCGCGGGTGCGCCGCTCGACCAGCCCGTCGGTGAACATCAGCAGCAGGTCGCCGGGCCGCAGCCGGGTGTGGGCCAGCTCGTAGGGCCGCCCGGAGACCGCGCCGAGCAGCACGCCCCGCGGCCTGCCCAGCCGGGTCGCCCGGCCGTCGCGCACCAGAATGGGGTCGAGGTTGCCCGCCTGGCCCCAGGTGAACAGCAGCGTGCCGGGGTCGAGGTGGCCGATGACGGCCGTGGCGGTGGTGTCCTTGAGCTGGTGGAGCACCAGGTCGTTGAGCCAGGACAGCAGGCGGTCGGCGGGCCGGCCGGTCATGGTCAGGCCGACGAGCGCGTGGCGCAGGTGGGCCATGTGGGCGATGGCGGGCAGGCCGTGGCCCGACACGTCGCCGATGGCCAGCAGCAGGCGGCCGTCGGGCGTGGTCGCGGCCTCGAACCAGTCGCCGCCCAGGCTCGCGGTCTTCTCGGCCGGCACGTAGCGGACGGCGATCCGGGCCCCCGGCAGGTCGAGGCAGCCGGTGGGCGCGGGCAGGATCGCCTCGCGCAGCGCCAGCATCACGTTGCGCTCCTCGGCCGCCTGCTCGCGGGCCTCCAGGAGCTGGCGGCGCGACTCCGACATCATGCGCTCGGCCCTGCGGCGGCCGGTGATGTCCTGGATGACGCCGTGCATGCCGACCGGGCCGCCGGCGGACATCAGCGGTTCGAGCACGACGCGCAGGTCGCGCAGCTCGCCTGTGCCGCGCCGGACGCGGAACTCCGCGTGCACGGCCTCGACGCCCTCCACCACCTGCCACAGCAGCCGGTCGAGCGCGTCGAGGTCGGCGGGCTCCACCATGACGGCCAGGTCGGGAAGGGACAGCGGCCCCTCCTCGCGGTCCCTTCCGAAGATCGCGTAGACCTGGTCGGACCAGAGCGCCGCCCCGGTGCGCAGGTTCCACTCGGCCCAGCCCATGTTGCCCAGCCGCTCGGCGTGGGCGAGCCGGACGGCCAGCAGCTCAGCGCCGGCCCCGCGCGCCCGCCCGTGCGGCGCTCCCTGCCTGACCAGCTCTGCCGCGCCTGCGAAGTCGACCATGGCCTCACTCTCAAAGTGCAGTGGAACTGGACAATTGACCCCACAATACGTGATCAACGTGCAACGGAGTGTAGCCATGGGCTCTCTTGTTGTGAGAAGTTTTCGGGGATTTTAGCCCTCGGCGGACAAGCGGCCTGCTGGAGTGAGGCCGCCGGCCGTCCGAGTAGATTTGGCTCGTGACGTCCTCAGACCTGTATCCCGTGTCCCGTCTTGCCGCCGCTCAGGAGGCCACCGCCAAGGCCGGTCTCGACGCCCTGCTGCTCACCCCCGGGCCCGACCTGCGCTATGTCAGCGGCTACGACGCCAAGCCGCTGGAGCGGCTGACCTGCCTCGTGGTGCCCGCCTCGGGGGAGGCGTACATGATGGTGCCCCGGCTGGAGCTGCCGGCCGCGCAGGCCTCGCCCGCCGCCCGGCTCGGGCTGGAGTTCGTGGCCTGGGACGAGACCGACGACCCCTACCGCATCGCCGCCTCCCGGCTGGGCCGGGTGGCCAAGGTGGGCCTGGCCGACCGCATGTGGGCGATGTCGTCGCTGCGCTTCCGCGAGGTGCTGCCGGAGGCCGAGCAGGTGCTGGCCGGCACGGTGCTGCGCGACCTGCGCATGCGCAAGTCCCCGGCCGAGGTGGCGGCCCTGCGCGAGGCGGGAGAGGCCATCGACGCGGTCCACCGGCAGGTGCCCGATCTGCTGCGCGCCGGCCGTACCGAGCGCGAGGTGGGTCGCGACATCGCCGAGGCGATCCTGGCCGCCGGCCACGCCACGGTCGACTTCGTCATCGTCGCCTCAGGGCCCAACGGCGCCAGCCCCCACCACGACGTGTCCGACCGGGTGATCCAGGCCGGCGAGCCGGTCGTGGTCGACATCGGCGGCCAGCTCCACAACGGCTACTGCTCCGACTCCACGCGCACCTACAGCGTGGGCGAGCCGCCCGCCGAGTTCGCCGCCTACTACGAGGTGCTGCGCCGGGCCCAGGACGCCGCCTGCGCCGCGGTGCGTCCGGGCGTGTCGTGCGAGTCGATCGACGCGGCGGCCCGCGACGTCATCGCCGAGGCGGGCTACGGCGACTACTTCATCCACCGCACCGGCCACGGCATCGGCATCGAGACGCACGAGGAGCCCTACATCGTCTCGGGCAACGACGAGCCGATGGAGGCCGGGTTCGCCTTCTCCGTCGAGCCCGGCATCTACCTGCCCGGCCGCCACGGCGCCCGGATCGAGGACATCGTCGTGTGCACCGAGACCGGCGGCGAGCGGCTGAACAACACGCCGCGCGAACTGGTGATCGTCCAGCCGTAACGGTCGTGTTCACCGAGGTCAGGTACGCCACCCGGCCCGGGTCGGCGCACCCCAACGAGGACCTGGCGGTGGCCGGGCCCTCGTGGGCGGTCGTGCTCGACGGGGCCACGGCGGCGCCCGGGGCCGGCGGCGGGTGCGCCCACGACGTCGCGTGGCTGGTCGGGCGGCTCGGCGGGGCGCTGGCGGCCGGGCTGGCCGCCGACGGGCGCTCGTCGCTGGGCGAGATCCTGGCCGAGGCCATCTCCGTCACCATGGGCGCCCACTCCGGCACGTGCGACCTGGGCGACCCCGACTCGCCGTCCGCGACCGTGGCCATGCTGCGCTTCGGCGGGGGAGTGGTGGAGTACCTGGTGCTGGGTGACTCCCCGGTCGTCCTCGCGCGGGCCGGCGGCGGGGCCGAGGTCATCGGCGACGACCGGGTCGAGCGGCTGCCGGGCGGGCGGCCGTACTCGCCGGAGCTGGTGCGGCGCATGCGCAACGCCGAGGGCGGGTTCTGGGTGGCCTCCACCCGTCCCGAGGCCGCCGGGCAGGCGGTCAGCGGGGTCGTGGAGGCGTCCGGGCTGCTGGGGGCCGGGCTGTTCACCGACGGGGTGACCCGGCTCGTGGAGTGGTACGGGTGGAGCTGGGAGTCCGTGCTGGCCGAGCTGATCGGCGGGGGGCCGGGGGCGCTCATCGCGGCCGTGCGGGGGCTGGAGGTCGAGCGGGGAGCGGTGCGCGGCAAACGACACGACGACGCCACCGCCCTCTGGGCCGCCTTTCCGCCCACCCCCTGACCGCCTCCCGCCTGTCTGCCGTGAGTTGGCGTCCCAGGAGGGGGGTGCGAGGGCAGGAGGGCGTTCGTGGGTATCGGTGGGGTGGGCGGGTGAGGGCGGGGACGCCTTGATCGGCCTTACGTGATCATGAAACAATTCTCCGGCAGGTGCATTCGTCCGGCCGTTGGGGGGCGTCGCCCATGAGCTGCGTACCGTGCGGGTGGCCCTAGGGTGCCCGGCGAGGAGCTGGACGAGGCGTTCAGGCTCGGCCGCACCTGCGCCCTGGCCGCCGAGTGCGGCAGGGATCTGCGGCGCTGCGCCCAGCTGTACGACGGCCTGTTCCCCGGCGCGGCCTTCGACGCCGAGTTCTACCAGGCCCTGACCCTGGCCACCGCCTTCAGCGCCCCCTGGGCCGGCGCGGGCGGGCTGAGGGCGGTCAACCGGAGCGCCCTGTGGGTGCTGGCCGTCGACCGCCTGGTGGACCACGCCGCCACCACCCGCGAGCAGGTCGACCGGCTGACGGGCGAGTGCCTGGCGGTCGCCGGCGGCGCGGTGCCGCGCTCGCCGGTCACCCGCTTCCTGGCCGACCTGCGTGACGAGCTGGCCACCGCCGAGGGGTTCGGCGTGGCCCAGCGGCTCTGGCGCGACCAGCTGGCCAGGACGCTGTCCGGGATGGTCAGGGCCTGGGTGTGGCGGGACACGCGGGCGGTGCCCACGCTGGAGCGCTACCTCGACAACGCCGACAGCCGCGGCTCCTGCTTCGTGGACCTGTCCCACTGGATCTACACCGGCGACGGCTGGACCACGGGTCACCTGGACGAGCTGTGGGCGGTCAGCCGCCGGGTCCAGCGCTACCTGCACCTGCTCGGCGACCTCGCCTCCTACCGCAGGGACCTGAGCTGGGGGGACCTCAACGCGCTCGCGCTCGGGGTCGCCGGCGGCGAGGTCGCCGACGCGATGGCCGGCCTGGCCCGCGAGGCGGGCGGCCTGATCGAGACGCTGCGCGGATGCAGCCCGCGTACGGCCGCCTACCTGCGCCGACGGATCGGCTTCAATGCCGGCTTCACCGGTATTTCGGACTTCGACCCCGCTACCTAACGATCCCGTCGAATAAGCTGACAAGTCCCTTGACCGCCGCGCAAGGCGCAGGCGATTTATAGGACTAGCGGCGATAAATCGTGACATTTTGTTCCTTGTAAAAGTTTGTACCTTGAGTGGAAAATGTGGCGTTGCTAGGGTGGCTCGATGCCAGGCACGTCGAACGGCCTTCACCACACGTCTTGACAGATGACACTGACCAAGCGCGAAGGCCGCACGTGCGCGGGACCTGTACGGGCGGTGCTGGATGGAATTCGGTCGCGTCGACCGTTGGCGGCTGCCGACCGCGATCAAGATCTTGATCGCGGGCGGATTCGGCGCGGGCAAGACCACCATGGTGGGCGCCGTCTCCGAGACCCGCCCGCTGCGCACGGAGGAGGCGCTCACCCACGTCGGCACGCACGTCGACGACCTGTCGGGCGTCGAGCGCAAGCTCACCACGACCGTCGCGATGGACTTCGGCCGCATCACCATCCGCGACGACTACATGCTCTACCTGTTCGGCACCCCGGGCCAGGAACGTTTCTGGTTCGTGTGGGACGAGCTGGCCATGGGCGCGCTGGGCGCCGTGGTGCTGGCCGACACCCGCCGCCTGGCCGACTGCTTCCCGGCGGTCGACTACTTCGAGAAGCGCGAGCAGCCGTTCATCATCGCGCTCAACTGCTTCGACGGCACCAGGCCCTTCACCGTCGGCGAGGTGCGCTCGGCCATCGGGCTGGAGCCGGACGTCCCCATCGTGCTGTGCGACGCCCGCAGGCGCGACTCCGGCCGCCAGGTGCTCATCACCCTGGTCGAGCACGCGATGAACCGAGGGGTCGCTCCCGTCGGGACCATGTCGTGACCATCACCGGCTACCTTTGACCGATGGAGGAGATCGACCGCCGGATCGTCACGCTGCTCGCCCACGACGGCCGCATGAGTTTCACCGACCTGGCCAGGGAGACCGGGCTCTCCGTCTCCGCGGTCCACCAGCGCGTACGCCGCCTGGAGAAGCGCGGGGTCGTCCGCGGCTACGCCGCCGTCATCGACCACGACGCGATCGGGCTGTCGCTGACCGCGTTCGTCTCGATCAAGCCGATCGACCCCGCCGCGCCGGACGACGCCCCCGAGCGGCTGGCCCACCTGAGCGCCATCGAGGCCTGCCACAGCGTCGCCGGCGACGAGAGCTACATCCTCAAGGTGCGCGTGGCCTCCCCGGTGGCGCTGGAGGACCTGCTGCAGCAGATCCGCGCCTCGGCCAACGTCTCCACCCGCACCACCGTGGTCCTGAGCACGCCCTACGAGCACCGCGCCCCCGTCGTCGCCTCCGACGTCACCCCGGCCGAGCCCGACCAGAACGCCTCCGGCTGACCAGTCCGCCGCCTCAGCGGGTGACCGGGAGCTCGAAGTGGGCGCGCAGGCGTCTCAGCGCGAACTCCGGGGCGCCCAGGTGCTCCAGCCCCAGCAGCGCCGCCCCCGCCACCGGCGGCAGGTCCGCCACGACCAGCTCGGCCTGCGGCGCCCTGGCCGCGAACCCCGACTCCAGCAGCGGCGTCAGCAGCGGGTCCCGGGCCGTGAGCAGGCCGCCGCCGAGCACCACCTCGACCGGCGTCTCCAGCAGGCCGAGCCGTCGCAGGCACACCTCGGCCATCACGGTGACCTCCTCGGCCTGCCGTTCGACCAGCGACCGGGCGAGCGCGTCCCCGGCCGCGGCGAGGGCCAGCACGCCGGGGGCCAGCTCGTGCAGCCGTCCCTCGTCCACCCGTCCGAAGTGCAGGCCGAGCACCAGCTCCTCGACGGTCGCGGTGCCGAAGTGGGACGTGACCAGGTCCGTCAGGGCCGTCGGCGTGCCACGGCCGTCCTCGGCGCGCACGGCGTGCCACAGCGCGTCCTCGGCCACGCCCTGGCCGCCGCCCCAGTCGCCGCTGATGCGGCCGAGCGAGGGGAAGCGGGCGACCTGCCCGGTGGGGGAGACGCCGATCGCGTTGATGCCCGCGCCGCACACCACCGCCACCCCCCACGGGGCCGACGTGCCGGCCCGCAGCAGCGCGAAGGTGTCGTTGCGCACCACCACGTCGCCGAACCCGCGCGCGGTGAACTCGGCGGCCAGCGCCTCCTCCTCCACCGGGAAGTCGGCCCCGGCCAGGCAGGCCGAGACGTGGTCGAACGCCGTGACCGGCAGGCCGCAGCGGGCCGCCGCCTCGGCCACCACGTCCACGGCCGCCGCCACGCCCGCGCTCTGCGGCTCGAAGGGGCCCGCGCGGCCGGTCGCGACCACCTCGCCGTCGTCCGCGACCACCGCCACGTCGGTCTTGCTGTTGCCGCCGTCGACGGCCAGGAGCAGGCGGGGGCGGGCCACTAGCCCACCGTCCAGGGCAGGTGCTCCCGGTTGGCCTCCAGCAGCAGGCCGGTCAGCTGCTCGGCGGCGTCGTCCTGGCCGATCAGCGGGTGCGCCAGCAGGGCGTCGCGCACGCGGTCGGCGCCGCCCCGGCGGGCCGCGTCAAGGGCCAGGGTCTCGTACGCCGACACGTGCGCGATCAGCCCCGCGTACAGGGGCTCGACGGGCGGCACCGGCAGCGGCGCGGCTCCGGACGCGGTGATCGCGGCGGGCACCTCGATGACCGCGTCGTCGTCCAGGAAGGGCAGGGTGCCCTGGTTGCGCACGTTGACGACCTGGGCGTCGCCCCGGTCGCCGAGCAGCGAGGCGATCAGCGCCACCGCCGACTCCGAGTAGAACGCGCCGCCCCGCTGGTCCAGCAGCTCCGGCTTGGTCACCACCGACGGGTCGCCGTACATCTCCAGCAGCCGCGTCTCCATCGCCGCCACCTCGGCCGCCCGCGACGGCTTGGCGCGCTGCTCGCGCACCACCGCGTCGTGGGCGTAGAAGTAGCGCAGGTAGTAGGACGGGATGACGCCCAGCCGCCGGATCAGCTCCACCCGCAGCCCGAGCGCCTCGGCGATCTCCTCGCCGGCCCGGTCGATGATCTCGGGCAGCACGTCCCGGCCGTCGAGATGGACCGAACGCTCCCAGCTCAGGTGGTTCAGCCCGACGTGGCCGAGCGAGAGGCGGCCGGGGTCGACGCCCAGTCCGGCGGCGAAGCGGCGCTGGAACCCGATGGCGACGTTGCACAGGCCGATGGCCCGGTGGCCGGCGTCCAGCAGCGCCCTGGTGACGATGCCGACCGGGTTGGTGAAGTCGATGATCCAGGCGTCGGGGGCCTCCCGGCGTACGGTCTCGGCCAGCTCCAGCACGACCGGGACCGTGCGCAGCGCCTTGGCCAGGCCGCCCGCGCCGGTCGTCTCCTGGCCCACGCAGCCGCACTCCAGCGGCAGCGTCTCGTCCACGTTCCTGGCCGCCTGCCCGCCCACCCGGAGCTGGAACAGCACGACCTGGGCCCCCGCGACCCCCTCGGCCACCGAGGAGGTGGCCAGCACGCGCGCCGGATGCCCGGCGTGCGCCAGCATGCGCCGCGACATCCCCGACACCAGCTCAAGACGGGACGGATCCGGATCGATGAGGGCGATCTCCGTCACGGGCAGCTCGTCACGCAGCCGCGCGAACCCGTCGATCAGCTCCGGCGTGTACGTCGAGCCGCCCCCGACCACGGCGAGTTTCAACCCTTCACTCCTGTCAAGGTCACGCCCTCGATGAACACTCTCTGGGCGAAGAAGAACACGATGATCACCGGCGCGGTCACCAGCAGGGTGGCGGCCATGGTGAGGTTCCACTGGACGCTGTGGAACGCCTTGAACGTGGCCAGGCCGAGCGAGAGCGTCCAGCCCTCCTGCTCGACGCCGGCGTACAGCAGCGGCCCGTAGTAGTCGTTCCAGCAGTAGAAGAACTGGAACAGGGCGACGGCGGCCACGGCCGGCCGGGCCATCGGCAGGATCACCCGGACCAGCGTCCTGAAGTCCGAGCACCCGTCCACCTTCGCCGCGTCGATGTACTCGCGCGGGATCGTGATCAGGAACTGGCGGAGCAGGAAGATCGAGAACGCGTCGCCGAACAACATCGGCAGGATCAGCGGCCACAGGCTGTCGGTCAGCCCCAGCCGGGCCCACACCAGGTAGATCGGCACCGCGATGACCTGCGGCGGCAGCATCATCGCGGTGATCACCAGGAGGAAGGCCGCCCGCCGCCCCCGGAAGCGGAAGCGGGCCAGGGCGTAGGCCACCGGGACGGAGGACAGCAGCGTGAACACCGTGCCGAGGCCGGCGTACAGCAGCGTGTTGATCCCCCAGCGCAGCAGCTTCGACTTCTCGAACACCACCACGAAGTTGTCGAAGTTCCACGTGCGCGGCCACAGGTCGCCGGTCAGCGCCTGCTCGTCGGTCATCAGCGCGGTCAGCGTCAGGAACACCACCGGCGCCAGGAACATCAGGGCCAGCACGATCGCCACCGCGTGCGTGGCGATCCACACCAGCGTGCGCCGCCGCCGGGCCCTGACCCCCTGCCGCCGCGCGGGCGCCGCGGGCGGGGCGGGGGCGGTCATGGTCGCGCTCATATCGCCTCCTCGGCCCGGCGGAACTGCCGCAGCAGGATCAACGTGAAGATCATGGACGTGGCGAACAGCAGCAGCGCCAGCACGCACGCGTAGCCCATCGTCCAGTCGCGGAAGCCGGACTGGAAGAGCCACTGCGGCAGGGTCAGCAGCGACTCGTCCGGGTAGCCGGGGGTGAAGGTCGAGCCGGGGGAGTCGGTCGCGCCCGAGGCCACCCGGGAGGCGATCATCGCCTGAGTGAAGTACTGCAGCGCGTAGATGACGTTGGTGACCAGGGCGAACATCAGCACCGGCGCGATCGTCGGCAGCGTCACGCTGCGGAACTGCCGCCAGGCCCCGGCGCCGTCGATGGCGGCGGCCTCGTACAGGTGCCTGGGGACGTCCAGCAGCGCCGCCATGAAGATCACGGCGAGCTGGCCGCAGCTCCACAGCGACAGCAGCGTCAGGCTCGGCTTGGACCAGGCCGGGTCGCCGAACCAGTCGGGGCCGTGGATCCCGAACAGGGCCAGGAACTTGTTCCACGGCCCGGTGGCCGGGTTCATCAGGAAGACGAACGTGATCGTCCCGGCCGCCAGCGGGACCAGCGACGGCAGGTAGAAGATCGTCCGCAGGACGCCGACCCCGGCCTTGAGCCTGACCACGAGCTGGGCCAGGGCCAGGGAGAACAGCACGGTGGCCGGCACCATGATCGCCACCAGCCACAGCGTGTTCTTCGCCGACATCGCCACCCGCGGGTCGTGCAGCAGGTACGCGTAGTTGTCCAGCCCGATGAACTCCGGCGTGCTGGTCATGTCGTAGCGGTAGAAGGAGAAGTACACCGTGGACAGCAGCGGATAGACGAAGAAGATGGACACTCCGGCGATCCACGGCGACAGCCACAGCAGGGCGCGCAGGCCCTCGCCGCGCCGCCACCTCGACGGCGCGGCGTGGGGGGCGGCATGGGGGGCGGCGTGGGGGGAGGAGACCATCGCCGATCAGCCCCCGGACAGCTTCAGCTTGTCGTCGATCTGCTTGTCCACGCCCTTGAGCCCGGCGTCCAGGTCGGTGACCGCGCCCTTCTCCCACTTGACGACGAAGGTCGCCAGCGCCTCCTGGTTGAAGACGCTGTTGACGCTCGGCGGCAGCGTCGAGGTCTTGGGGTGGGCGAAGACGTCGAGGAAGGTGGCGAAGTTCGCGTCCTTGGCCAGGTCGGGCGATTCCATCGCGGCCTTGGTCGTGGGCACGTTGCGCAGGGCGTTGGAGAGCGTCACCAGCGAGCTGGTGTCGGTGGTCAGGTACTTGACCAGCTCCCACGCCTGCTGGGGGTTCTTGGCGCCCTTGGGGACGCCGATGACGGTGCCGGCGGTGAAGCCGCTGCCGTACAGGTCGGGCTTGTCGTCGGCGACCGGCAGGGGAGCGGTGGCGTAGTCGAGCTTCTTGGCGTCGTTGGCGATCATGGCGTTGCGCCACTCGCCGTCCAGGACCATGGCGATCTTGCCCTTGTAGAACGGGTGGTCGGCGCTCCACTCGTCGCCCAGGCTCTTGCGGAACTTCTCCAGCTTGTCGTAGCCGTACCAGTCGATGAGGTCCTTCTGCCAGCGCAGCAGGGCCTTCCAGGCCGGGTCGGTGCCGATGGCCGAGGTGCCGTCGACGTTGTACCAGGTGGCGCCGACCATGGGGGCCAGATGGCTGGGGCTGTTCTCGTAGTACTGCGTGCTGGGGACGAACCCGGCCACCTTGATGTCGCCGTTCGCGTCCCGGACGGTCAGCTTCTTGGCCAGGTCGGCCAGCTCGGTCAGCGTCCTGGGCGGCTGGTTGCCCTTCATCAGGGCCTTGTTGTAGTAGAGGCCGTACGCGTCGGCCAGCAGCGGCAGCGTGCACTGCCGGCCGCCGAAGCCCGTGTAGGAACGTGCCACCTCGGGCAGCACCGACAGGTCGATGCCGTCCTGCTTGATCACCGGGGTGAGGTCCTGGAACGATCCCGACCTGCACCATTGGGCGACATTGTCCGTCGTGAACGAGGCCGCCACGTCCGGCGCGTTTCCGCCCCGGATGGCCTGCGTGATCTGGTCGTCCTGGACGCCCTTGGTGGCCTTGACGGTGATCTGCGGGAACTTGGCCTGGAACCCGGCGATGGCCTCCTCGAACGCCTTGACCTCGGCGTCGGTGGAGAATCCGTGCCAGAGCTGGATCGTGGCCGCCGGGAGGGCCGCGGAGGCCGAACCCGAGGGCCTGGGCTGGGAGCCGAGCGAGGGCCCGGCCTCCCTGCCGGCGGTGCAGGCGGTGAGCGCGAGGATCGCGACGGCCGCCAGGGGGACGAAGCGCACGGGGGGTGCCTCCTGCCGCTGGGGGGATCATGAAGTGAGGGTGGAACGGGAAGAGATGGCTCACGAAGGGACGGTCGAGCTGAAGACCTCGTCGCGCACGGTGTCCAGGGCCAGGTCGAGCGCGCCGGCCAGCACCGGGTTGCCCTCCACGTGCGACAGCCGCACGACCGGGCGCGGGATGGTGAGCGCGTGCAGCTCGTGCTCGACCAGCTCGCGCAGCGTCTCGCCGCCCGACAGCACGACGCCGCCGGTCAGCACGATCAGCCCGGGATCGATGACGGACGTGACGGCCGCCAGGCCCACCGCCAGGCGGGCGGCGATGTCACGCAGCCCCGCCTTGGCGTCGTCGGCCTTCTGCCCCGAGCCCTCCGCCACGCGGACCGCCTTGGCGATGGCCTGGCGGAAGTCGGTGCCGTGCACGCCGTAGGAGCGCAGCAGCCGCAGCACGGCCGGGCCGCCGGTCAGCGCCTGGTAGCCGTGGTTGGCGTAGCGGCCGGCCTCGCGGGCCGTCGGCGCGCCCGGCGTCGGCATGTAGCCGACCTCGCCCGCGCCGCCGGTCGCGCCCCTGTGCATGCGCCCGCCGAGCACGATGGCCGAGCCGATGCCCTCGTCGGCCCACAGCAGCACGAAGTCGGAATGCCCGCGCGCCGCGCCGTGCGCCTGCTCGGCCAGGGCCACGAGGTTGACGTTGTTCTCCACGTCCACGGCCACGCCGAGACCCGCGCTGAGGGTGGGCACCAGGTCGTCGATCTGCCAGCCGGGCACGTCCTTGGCGGCGGCGTAGCCGAGCCGGCCGGTGGCCGGGTCGATCGCCGCCTGCACGCCGATCACGACCCGGCGCAGCTTGTCCGGCGGGTTCGCGCCGGCCAGCGCCGCACCCAGGCGGTCGACCAGCTCGCCGCCCGGCCGCCGGGGCGTCGGCAGCGTGTACGAGCCCACGACCGTGCCGGTGATGTCGGCGACGCGGGCCTCGATGCGGTCGGGGGTGACGTCGAGCGCGCCCACGTAGGCGGCCGCCGGGTTGATCCGGTAGACCTCGGCGGTACGGCCCGGCAGGCCCTCCCTGATGCCGTCCAGCACGACCAGCCCGGCCTCCTGCAGGCGCGACAGGAGCTGGGAGGCGGTGGGCTTGGACAGGCCCGTCAGGGCGCCCAGCTCCGGACGGGTCAGCGACCCGCGCTCAAGAAGCGCCCGCAGGGCCGCGCGGTCGTTGATCGCGCGCAGCAGGCTGGGCGTTCCCGGAACCGGACCGGTCATCAGGTGGACTCCTTCGTCGAAGTTAGGAAACTTTCCTAACTCCGGAACATAGGGAGTTCTCCCGTGCTGGTCAAGAGGGCGAAACCAAGCCGTGACCCGGGAAGGGGAAGGGAAGATGGGAGTGCCTCGACAGGCATGCTAATGTCATCGTTTGTCGCAACAACAAGCAGAATGGCCCGGAGTGTCCCATTAACCACAATAATGGTCAGGCGGCAACTCGTCAAACGGAGCTCGCCAAGGAGCAGTCGTACGTCACCGGTCTCTACGACCGCCTCGACGAGCTGCGCGAGCGCACCCAGCGCCGGCTCAAGGAGGTGCTGGCCACGGGTGCCGTCGGCACGATGCAGAACAGATCCGAGCGCGACTCCTTCGCCGACATGTACGCCGGCCGCCTGGCCCGGCTCTGGGCGGTGGAGCGCGGCCTGGTTTTCGGCCGGCTCGACCACGTCGACGAGGGGCGCCTCTACATCGGCAAGCTCGGCCTCACCGACGACGAGCAGCGCCGCCTGCTCATCGACTGGCGGGCGCCGGTCGCGCAGCCGTTCTACCGCGCCACCCCCGCCGCGCCCATGGGCCTGACCAGACGCCGTCACCTGCAGACCAGGGAACGCAGCGTCATCGGCGTCGACGACGACCTGCTCGACCTCGACGCGCTCACCGACGACGACCGCGCCACCCTCAACGGCGAGGCCGCGCTGCTGGCCGCCCTCGACGAGCGCCGTACCGGCCGCATGCGCGACATCGTCGCCACCATCCAGGCCGAGCAGGACCGCGTCATCCGCGGCGACCTCAACGGCGTCCTGGTCGTGCAGGGCGGCCCCGGCACGGGCAAGACCGTGGTGGCCCTCCACCGGGCCGCCTACCTGCTCTACACCCACAGGGAGCGGCTGGAGCGCCGAGGCGTGCTCATCCTCGGCCCCAACCTCACCTTCCTGCGCTACATCGAGCAGGTCCTGCCCTCGCTCGGCGAGACCGACGTGCTGCTGTCCACCGTGGGGGAGCTGTACCCGGGCGTGACCGCCACCCGGCGCGACCGTCCGGAGGTGGCCGCGGTCAAGGGCGACGCGCGGATGGCCGGGGTGATCGAGCGCGCGGTGCGCGACCGGCAGAAGGTGCCGCGCAAGCCCATCGAGCTGACGGTGGGCCGGCTGACGCTCACCGTCGACCGCAACATGCTCGACGCCGCCAGGAACAAGGCCGTGCGCTCGCGCCGCCCGCACAACCAGGCGCGCGCGGTGTTCGTCAGATCGCTGCTGAACGCGCTGGCCAGGCAGCAGGCCCGCAAGATCGGCAAGGGGCTCGTCGACGACGACGAGCTGGCCGACCTGCGCGAGGAACTGCGCACCGAGCCGGTGGTCAAGGCGGCCCTGAACCGGCTGTGGCCGTACCTGACGCCCCAGCGGCTGCTGCTCGGCCTGTACGGGTCGCCCGAGCGGCTGGAGGCGGCGGGGGGCGCCCTCAGCCCCGCGGAGAGGGCGTTGCTGCGCCGCGAGTCGGCCGAGTGGACCGACGCCGACGTCCCGCTCCTGGACGAGGCCGCCGAACTGCTCGGCGACATCGACGAGCACGTGCTGCGCGCCTCGGCGATGCAGGCCGAGGAGGAGCTGGCCGCGGCCCGCCAGGCCGAGGAGCACCAGCGCGAGGCCGAGCTGGCCTACGCCCGCGAGGTGCTGGAGCTGACCGGCCTGTCCGACGTCATGGAGGCCGAGCGCCTGGCCGAGCGCCAGCGCGGCGACGGCCCCTACCTCACCACCGCCGAACGCGCCGCCGCCGACCGCACCTGGGCCTACGGGCACGTGATCGTGGACGAGGCCCAGGAGCTGTCGCCGATGGCGTGGCGTGCGGTCATGCGGCGCTGTCCGACGCGGTCGATGACGATCGTCGGCGACATCGCCCAGACCGGCTCGGCGGCGGGGGCGCGGTCGTGGGCGCAGGTGCTGGACCCGTACGTGGCCGGGCGCTGGCGTCAGGAGCGGCTGACGGTCAACTACCGCACGCCCGTGGAGCTCATGGAGGTGGCCGCGCGGGTGCTGGCCACCATCGACCCGGCCCTGGAGGCGCCGGCCTCCGTGCGCGAGCTCGGCGCGCGGCCGTGGGCGGCGCCGCTGGCCGCGCTGGACGGGCTGGCCGAGGCGGAGGTCGAGCAGGGCGGCAAGGTCGCCGTGGTCGTGCCCGACGCGCTGCTGGACACCATCGGCGCGCGGCTGGTAGCGGCCGTGGACGGCGCCGCGGTGGTCACGCCCGGCGCCGGACGCGCCGCCGGTGCGGCCGCCCTGGACGCGCCTCTGGCGGTGATGGGCGTGGCCGACGCCAAGGGCCTGGAGTTCGACTCGGTGATCGTGGCCGAGCCGGACCTCATCGCCGCCCAGTCGCCACGCGGCCCGAGCGACCTGTACGTCGCTCTGACCCGGTCCACGCAGCGGCTGGGCGTCGTCCACGAAGGCCCGCTGTCGGAGGCTCTGTCGGGGCTGCCGGGCAGGCCCTCGACGTCGGCAAATGGGCTTTGACCCGCTTTAGGATGGCAGGCCGAACATGCCCCACCTGCGGAAACTTGATGTTCCCGCTGATCGGGACACGGTTGACATCTGAGGTGGAGTCGGTAGTTTGCTGCGCAGTCCAGCACGGGACTTGGCCGGTCGGCCGTCTCTGACATCGTCGGATCCTGCGTCCGTGACGGAGCGTGACTTCGTCCACACAGCCAGGTGCAGGGCCGTCGGTCCGTCGAGTCGGGGCACCCCGACCGGTTGGGGGGTTGGACCCGGGACGGGTCCGGGAGCCCAGTAGACAACGGAATTCCGCGCTCGCCGCCGACGAGACGGGTCCGGTCCGAAGGGTTTCCGGGCCCTCTTCCCGCTCTCGTGCGCTGGATCGCGGATCGCGCCGGGTGATCCCGTCCCGAACGGGATCACCCAGCCGGCCGCCCGACCGCCTGCGAGCGGCTGTTTTCGATCTCGGTGTGCGCCGCTGGCTTGAGCGCGGCCCCGGGGCGGTAGCGTTTTCGCAAGCAGGCGTGCGATTTTGCGAGGAGACCCGGCGTGGTTCAGGACAAGACGAGCCTTCCGCCCGTCCCCGGGCGCGAACCGGCTCCCGAGGCGAACGCCTCCGACACCGCTCCGGAAGACACCGCGCCGGAGAGCACCGCGCCGGAGAGCACCGCGCCGGAGGGCGCCGCTCCCGAGAGCACCGCGCCGGAAGGGGGCGCTGACACCGGCCCCTCCGCGGACAAGGGCGTGCCCGCCAAGGGCGAGAGCCGGTGGGTCCTGGCCGCGCGCGTCGTGGCCGTGGTCGCCGGCGGGCTGCTGCTCTACACCGCCTTCCCGCCGCTCGACTGGTGGCTGTGCGCCCCCGTCGGCATCGGCCTGATCGTCGCCGCCCTCCACCGCGCCCGTCCCCGCCGGGCCGCGTGGCTGGGCTACCTGGGCGCCGCCGTGTTCCTGTTCCCCACCCTCGCCTGGGTGCGCACGATCGGCGACGACGTCTGGGTCATGCTGGTGGCCACCGAGAGCGTGTTCTACGCCGTCATGGCCGCCCTGGCGGCGCTGGTGTTCCGGCTGCGCCTGTGGCCGCTGTGGTTCGGCGCGCTGTGGGTGATGATGGAGTGGGCCCGCAGCCTGGTGCCCGTCGGCGGCTTCCCGTGGGCGCGGGTGGCCTTCAGCCAGGGCGAGTCCCTGTTCACCTCCTACGCCGCGCTGGGCGGCGCGCCGCTGGTGTCCTTCGCCGTCGCCCTGTGCGGCGCGCTGCTGGCCCACGCCGTCCTGGTGCGCCCCGCGGCCGCCCTGCGCAGGGCCGTCCCGGTGGCCCTGGCGCTGGCCGTGCCGCTGCTCACGCTCGTCCTGCCGAGGCCGGGCGACGAGGGCCGCTCGATCAACGTGGGCATCGTGCAGGGCAACGTCCCGGGGCGCGGCATGCACCCGCTCGGCGACGA
The DNA here is from genome assembly GCF_040642995.1 of Nonomuraea sp. NPDC047529. Taxonomy (NCBI): domain Bacteria; kingdom Bacillati; phylum Actinomycetota; class Actinomycetes; order Streptosporangiales; family Streptosporangiaceae; genus Nonomuraea; species Nonomuraea sp. NPDC047529. Next base: position 152,896 of record NZ_JBEYTJ010000025.1, read on the forward strand.
GCCGGCCGTCGTCCTGCGCAACCACGCCGAGCAGACCAAGCGCCTGGCCGACGCCGTGCGCGCCGGCACCCTGCCCAGGCCCGACCTCGTCGTCCTGCCCGAGAACTCCACCGACATCGACCCCTACACCAGCGCCTTCGCCCGCCAGGTCATCGACGAGTCGGTCAGGTACGTCGGCGTCCCCACCCTGGTCGGCGCCGTCGTGGCCATCGGCGACGAGAACCGGGCCACGCGCAGCCTGGTGTGGGACCCGGTGACCGGTCCCGGCGCCTACTACGACAAGCAGCACCTGGTGCCGTTCGGGGAGTACACGCCGTTCAAGGAGATCGTGCTGGCGCTGTGGGAGCGGGCCAACCTGGTCGGCAGGCAGTCGGTCGCGGGCACGAAGCCGGGCGACCTGAAGCTCGGCCCGGTCACGATCGGCGCGGTCAACTGCTACGAGGTCGCCTACGACGACACCGTGCGCGGCACCGTGCGCGCCGGCGGCACCCCGCTGGTGGTGCAGACCAACAACGCCAGCTACGCGCTGTCCAACCTGCCGCCGCAGCAGCTCGCGATGTCCAAGCTGCGCGCCGTCGAGCACAACAGGGCCGTCGTGACCGCCGCCACGACTGGGATCTCCGCATATGTCACGCCTGACGGTAAAGTCTCCTGGCAGACCCGTGAACTTGTCCCCGACATGAACGTGGTCACGGTGCCCGTACGCACCCAGGAAACGATCGCCACAAAGGTGGGCGAGCTTCCTGAATGGGCATTGATGTTGATGGGAGCGGTGGCTGTCGGAGTCGCCGCACTGCGCGGCAGGCGAGGCGACCGAATGGGGAACGGCTCATGATGGAGACTCTCGGCCGGGTGCTCGTCGTCGTCCCGACCTACAACGAGCGCGACAACCTGCCCGCGATCGTCGAGCGCGTCCGCGCCGCCCTGCCGGACGCCCACGTGCTGGTGGCCGACGACAACAGCCCCGACGGCACCGGCGAGGTCGCCGACGGCCTGGCCGAGGCCGACGAGCACGTCCACGTGCTCCACCGGCCGGGCAAGCAGGGGCTGGGCGCGGCCTACATCGCCGGGTTCCGCTGGGGGCTGGGCGAGGGCTACGACGTGCTGGTCGAGATGGACGCCGACGGCTCCCACCAGCCCGAGGAGCTGCCCAAGCTGCTGCAGGCGCTGGCCGACGGCGCCGACCTGGCGATCGGCTCCCGCTACGTGCCCGGCGGCAAGGTGGTCAACTGGCCGCACCGGCGCGAGCTGCTGTCCAAGGGCGCCAACGTCTACACCCGCGTGATGCTCGGCCTGCCGGTGCGCGACGCCACCGCCGGATTCCGCGCCTACCGGGCCTCCACGCTGGAGAAGGTGGGTCTGTCCGGGGTCGAGTCGCAGGGCTACTGCTTCCAGGTCGACCTCACGCTCCGCACGTCCAGGCACGGGCTGCGGGTGGTGGAGGTGCCGATCACGTTCGTCGAGCGCACGGTCGGCAAGAGCAAGATGAACGGCAAGGTCATGTCCGAGGCGTTGTGGCGCATCGGCATGTGGGGCGTCACCGGCCTGCCCCGCCGCCTGCGCCGCACGCGCGGCTGACCGGCACCGGGATCCGCGTCCAGGAACGCGGGCGGCCCGCCGGACGTTGTTCCTGATGTACGTGTACGCGGAATCGAGGAAACGATGCGGCTGCTGCTGTTCCTGGCCTTGCTGGGCGTCCCGGTGCTGGAGGTCTGGCTGCTGATCCAGGTCGGATCGATGATCGGCGGCTGGCCGACCGTGGGCCTGCTCGTCGCCGGCACCCTGCTGGGCGCCTGGCTGGTGCGCCGCGAGGGCCGCCGGGCCTGGCGGCGGCTGCAGGCGGCCCTGTCGGAGGGCCGGGTGCCCGACCGCGAGCTGGCCGACGGCGGCCTGGTGCTGGCCGGCGGCGTGCTGCTGATGATCCCGGGCTTCTTCACCGACCTCGTCGGCTTCGTCTTCGTGCTGCCGTTCACCCGGCCGCTGATGCGGCGGCTGTCGTCGTGGTTCTTCGACCGGCGGGTCAAGCGGATGGCGGCGGCCTCGCCGTACGCGAACCTGTTCCCGTCGTCGCCCGGCGTGGACCGGGCTCCGCAGGGCGGCAGGGTCGTGCACGGCGAGGTCATCCGCGACGACCAGGACGCCTGACCCTGCGCTACCAGCGCCGGTAGACCTCCTCGGCCCAGCCGTACAGGCCGTCGACCGTCACGCTCTCGCCGTCGTCGGCGACGACCGTGCCGCGGTAGTGGCCGAACGCCTGGGCCTCCTGGCTGCGCATGTAGAACGCGCGCCGCACGTCGGCCTCACGCACGTGCTCGGGCACGAACTCCAGGTCGACGCGGTCGCCGACGATGTGCCAGGGCGCGCGCCAGTCGGAGGTGTCGTACCGCCAGACCAGCTCCTCGCTGATCTTGTGCAGGCGGCCGTCGAGGATGAGGCCGTTCTCCACGCTGCCGGTGCCGTCGGTCCACTTGCCGCCGATCTGCAGGGCGACGTCGCGGCCGCCGGGCTGTCCGGCGGCGGCGCCCCAGTTCCAGCGGATGTCGCCGGGCCAGCGCCCGCGCCCGAGGTCGAGCGTGGCGAGGGCGTCGGCGGGGTCGAACTCGTGGGTCACCCCGTTGACGCGGACGGTGCCCTCGGCGGGCCGGCCGACGTCCTTGACCGTGTACTGGAAGCGGCGACGGCTCCAGGGCACCACGACCGACAGGCTCTCGCGGCCCGGAACCCGCCGCACGAGCACGTCGGCGGTGATCTCGGCGGACTTCAGCCGCAGCCGGGTGCCGTCGGCGGTCTCGTCGACGCTGATGCGCACCGGCCCGGCGCCGATGCGCACGCTGCCCTCGCCGCCGCGCTCGGAGAAGGACACGCCCCTGGCCGGGACGAGCAGCCCCCGGCTGGAGACCTGTTCGCCGGTGCGCCGGTCGAGGAAGAACGCCGACTCGCCGGCCAGGTAGTCGAGGCTGCTGGCGCTGAAGGCGAACACGTGCCCGGGGCTGGTGACGCACCAGTAGTCCCAGCGCATGGTGCGGCCCCAGCCGCGGATGTTGGCGCGGTGGAGCGGGGTGCGGCTCCAGCCGACCGCGGCCGGGTTGAGCCGGCCGTCGGGCAGGCACAGGTCGACCCGGCGGGTGATCTCGCGCTCGGCGACCGCGCGCGGGCTCGTCTTCATCGTGCTCTCCGTCATCGTCCCAGCCCCACGCTGAGGTACTTGTACTCCAGGTAGTCGGCCACCCCGTGGTGGCCGCCCTCGCGTCCGTAGCCGCTGCTCTTGATGCCGCCGAAGGGCGCCTGCGGCGGCGCCAGCGGGCCGCCGTTCACGGTGACCATGCCGAACTGCAGCTCCTCGGCCACCCGCAGGGTCCTGGTCAGGTCGTTGGTCCACACGTACGCGGTCAGCCCGTACGGGGTGGCGTTGGCGCGTTCGACGACCTTGTGGCAGTCGTCGAACTCCAGCACCGGCGCGACCGGCCCGAACGTCTCCTCGCGGCAGACCAGCATGTCCTCGCTCACCCCGCCCAGCACGGTCGCCGGGTAGTACGTGCCCGCCCCCTCGGGACGGCTCCCGCCGGTCAGGACGGCCGCGCCGCGGGCGACGGCGTCCTCGACGTGCCTGGCGACCTTGGCCACGGCCGCCTCGTCGATGAGCGGGCCCAGCTCGGCCGCCCGCGCCTGGCGTACCAGCTCGGCGGTGAAGTCGGCGGCCAGCGAGGAGTGGACGAAGATGCGGTTGGGCGAGGTGCAGGCCTGCCCGGCGTTGAGGAACTTGCTGCGGGCCACCGCGCGGGCGGCGGCGACCGGGTCGGCGTCGGGGAAGACCAGCACGGGCGCGTGCCCGCCCAGCTCGACGCTGAGCCGCTTGACGTCGTGGGCGCTCTGCCTGATCAGCTCGCGGCCGACCTCGGTGGAGCCGGTGAAGGACACCTTGCGCACCCGCGGGTCGCCCATCACGGCCTGGCCGAACCCGGCCGGGCGGGACGTGGTGACCAGGTTGAACACGCCCGGCGGCAGCCCGGCCGCGACGAACGCCTCGGCCACCGCGATCGCCGAGAGCGGCGTCTGCTCGGCCGGCTTCAGCACGACCGTGCACCCGGCGGCCAGCGCCGGGCCGAGCTTGCGGGTGATCATCGAGACCGGGAAGTTCCACGGGGTGATGCCGGCCACCACGCCGACCGGCTCGGGCAGCAGCCAGATGCGGTTGCCCTCGTGCGCGCCGGGCACGGTCTCGCCGTACAGACGGCGGGTCTCCTCGGCGGCCCACAGCAGGTGGTCGGCGCCCGAGAGCACCTCGCCGGTCGCCTCGGCGAGCGGCTTGCCCTGCTCGGCCGTCATGATCGCGGCGATCTGATCGGCCCGCTCGGTCAGCTCGCGCGCGGCGGCCCGCATGAGGTCGGCGCGCTCGTGCGCGGGCATGGCCCGCCACCCGGGCAGCGCGGCCGCGGCGGCGTCGATCGCCTGCGTGGCCAGCTCGGGACCGCAGTCGGCGACCTGCGCCAGCGGCTCGCCGGTGGCGGGCGAGCGGACGGTGAAGGTCTGGTCGGCCTCCTGCCATGCGGCTCCGACGAGAGCCTTGCGGATGTCAGCCATGTGTCTCCTGGATTCCTTCGATGAGCGCCTTCATGGCGGCCATCTCATGTGCGTGTTGCAGCTTGCCCGCCAGCGGGATGTCGCCCGCCACCAGGGCGTTCCTGATGGCGATGTGCTCGGCGTGCGACTTGGGCAGCCGCCAGGGCACCAGGCGGAAGCCGCGCTGGGCGGTCTCCGTACGGGACCACAGGCTCTGCAGCATGCGGTGGGTGAGCTTGCTGTGCTCGGTGTCGCACAGCAGGGAGTGGAAGCGCCGGTTGAGGCGGGCGAAGGCGGCGACGTCCTCGCGGGCGACGGCGGTCTCGCACTCGGCGAGCACCGCGTCGACCTCGGCCAGCCGCGCGCCCTCCAGCGGCACGCCGCCCAGCTCCAGCGCCAGCGCGGTGAGCGCGGCCCGGACGCTGTAGAGCTCGCGCACGTTGGCCACCGTGAGCTCGGCGACCACGGCGCCGACGTGCGGCCGCTCGACCAGCCAGTCCTCCGAGCACAGCTGCTTGATCGCCTCGCGCACGGGCGTCTCGCTGATGCCCACGGCCTCGGCCACCACCCGGGTGGTGATCTTCGTGCCGGGAGGCGCCTCGCCGCTCATGATCAGATGTTTGATGTGCTCCGCCGCCAGATCCGCCTTGGTGCGGAAGGGGGAACGCGATTCGGCCATGGTTGAGGAGCCCTTCAGACCCGCTGGACGGTGAGCGGCTCGATCGCCGCGTGGTCCAGCTCTACACCGATTCCGGGCCCCGTCGGAACGGCGACGAGACCGCGGGAGTCGGGCAGCAGCGGTTCGGTCAGCATGGCGTGGAACACCTCCGGGACGATCACCGGCGGATCGTAGGGGTACTCCAGCCAGTCGCAGTTCGGCAGGGAGGCGCAAAGCTGCAGGTTGCCCGCCACGCCCAGCCCGGTGGCCCAGGCGTGCGGGATGACCTTGCGCTGCCGGGCGGCGGCCATGGCGCCGAAGTCGCGCAGTGCGCCGATCTCCTCGCTCTCGTTCGCGTCGGGCTGAAAGATGTCGAAGCAACCATCCTCCAGCATGCGCACGAGCTGGCCGATGCCCCGGTTGTGCTCGCAGCCCGCGATCGGGATCGGCGAGGCCGCCGTCAGCTCGCACAGGGCGCGGTAGTCGTGCCGGGGCAGCGGCTCCTCCAGCCACGCCACACCGAGTCCGGCCAGTTCCCTGGCCGTGGTGAGGGCGCGCTCGAAGTCCCAGATCAGACGGGTGCCGTCGGGGGCGTAGCGCCACCGGGCGGCCGCCTGGTTGGCGTCCACCATGATCGCGACGTCGGGGCCGACCGCCTCGCGCACGGCGGCGACCTGCCGCACGTCCTCGGCGACGGTGGCCGCGTGCACCCGCAGCTTGATCCCCTGGAAGCCCCGCTCGACGGCGGCCAGGGCGTCCTCGGCCCGCTGGGCCGGGTCGCGGAGCTCGCCGAAGCTCGCGTACGCGCGGACAGCTCCCGAGTGTCCGCCCCAGAGCTTGTACAGCGGCTGCCCGCAGGCCTTGCCGACGGCGTCCCACACGGCGACGCCGACGACCCACGGCCGGGGGAAGACGTACTCGGCCACGTACCGCAGCCGGTTGGCGACGTGCGTGGTGTCGAAGGCGTCCAGGCCGACGAGCTGCGGGCGGATCCAGCCGTGGATCGCCTCCAGCAGCATCGGCCCGGTGCCGTGCCCCATGTCGCCGCCGGACACGCCGACGATGCCCTCGTCGGTCTCGACCTCGACGATGACCGCCGACATCGCCCGGTGCGCGCCCTCCGGGGCCCACGACGGCACGAACGGCCTGGGGTAGGGCAGTTCGATGACCCGCGCGCGGACGTCTGTGATCCTCATCGGCTCCTCACCCCTTGGTCGCGCCGTCCGCGAGACCCTTGATCAGGTACTTCTGCACCAGCAGCGCGAAGACCACCACGGGCAGCACGGTCAGCACGCCGACCGCGGCCAGCGGCCCCCACATCCCGCCCTTCTCGGTGTCGGCCGCGATCCCGGCGATGGCGACGGGGATGGTGACCGCCCGGTCGTTGGTGAGGATCAGCGCGAACAGCAGCTCCTCCCAGGCCAGGATGATGCAGAAGATCAACGTCGAGACCAGCCCGGTCAGGCTCGTCGGCACGATGATGCGGAAGAACGCGCCGAAGCGCGAGCAGCCGTCGATCATCGCCGCCTCCTCCAGCTCCTTGGGCAGCCCGCGGAAGAAGGCCCGCATCAGCCACACCACGTACGGCACCAGGAAGGTCACGTACGCCAGGATCACGGTGATGTACTGGTCGGTCAGCCCGAGCTTCCTGGCCACCAGGAACAGCGGCACCACCAGCGCGATCGGCGGCACCGCGCGGGAGGCCAGGATGAGCCCGCCCACCACGCCCGCGCCGCGCATCCGCAGCCGCGACAGCGCGTACCCGGCCATCGAGCCGGCGACCATGGAGATGGCCGAGGCGCCCGCCGCCACGATGACCGTGTTGATCATGCGGGGCAGGATGCGCGCCTGCTGGAAGTAGCTGACGTAGTTGTCGAGGGTGAACTCGCTCAGCCACCGCGGCGGCACCGTGAAGATGTCCCTGGGCAGCTTGAACGAGATCGAGACCATGTAGAGCACGGGGAACAGGAAGGCCAGCGTCACCAGGACGGCCCCGGTGACGGCCGCGTACCGTCTCACCATCGGTTCTCCAGACGCCGGGTCACGCGGAACAGGACAAAAGTGATCAGCATGGTCAGGACCAGCACGATCGTCGCCATCGAGGAGGCCGAGCCGAACTCCAGGCTCCGGAACCCCTTCTCGTAGATGTAGAGGTTGATGACGTTGGTCGAGTTGCCCGGCCCGCCCCTGGTGGCCGCCAGCGCGATGTCGAACATCTTGACCGCGCCCAGCCAGCGCACCACGAACGCGGCGGCCATCACCGGCACCAGCAGCGGCAGCGTGATGCGCCGCAGGATCGCCCAGCGGCCGGCGCCGTCGGACCTGGCGGCCTCGTACACGTCGCCGGGCAGGGCCATGATCCCGGCCGAGGCGATGAGCACCACGAACGGCGTCCACCGCCAGGTGTCGATGACGATCAGGCTGACCATGGCCAGCGTCGGGTCGCCGATCCACTCCACCGGCCCGACGCCGACCAGGCCGAGGGTGTAGTTGACCACGCCCCACAGTGGGTCGAGCAACATCCGCCACACGCCGCCGGCGACCACCGGGGCCACCACCATCGGGATGAGGAACAGGGCGCGCAGCACGCCCCGCCCCCGCCAGGCGACATTGAGCAGGAACGCGATGGCGAACCCGAGCACCATCTGCAGCGGCAGCGCGATCACCAGGTAGACCCCGGTGACCTTGAGCGAGTCCAGGAAGCCCGGATCGTGCAGCACGGCCTCGTAGTTGCGCCAGCCGACCCATCCGGACGGCTGGAAGGAGGCCAGGTCGAAGTCGGACACGCTGACCCAGGCCGTGTACAGGACCGGGTAGAGCAGCATGCCCGCCAGCAGGAGCAGGGCGGGGGCGAGGAAGAGCCAGGCCGTGCCCGGCTCTCCCAGTCGGGCACGCCTCACTGGTTGTAGCCCTTGGACTTCAGCAGGTCGGTGACCTCCTTGGCGGCCTGGTCGATCGCCTGCTGCGCGGTGGCCTGACCGGACATGGCCCGGCTGGTCTGCAGCGCCAGGATCTGCTGCACGGCGTCGGACTCGGGCAGCCTGGGCCGCCACATCTCACCCTTGGAGACGACGTCGTAGCCGTCCTTGAGCGCCTTGTAGACCGGGCCGGCCCACTCCGCCGGCGGCGTGCCGTCGAGGCTGGAGTTGCGGGCGGGGAAGGTGCCGAACGCCTTGCCGGTGAACTGCTCGCCCTCCTTGGAGGTCACCCACTGCAGCCACGTCCAGGCGGCGGCCGGGTGCGTGGACTTCTTGGAGATGCCCGCCGTCCAGATGCCGCGGTGGGCGCCGGGGGCGGCCGACCCGGCGGGCAGGGTGGTGATGCCCACCTGCTCGGGGGTCAGGGTGGTGGTCTCCTTGTCCACGGCGGTGCCCTTGAAGACGCTGCCCCACATGAACATGGTGGCCGTCTTGCCCTGCCGGAAGGCCTCCAGCGGCTCGTTGAACTGGTACGTGCTGGCGCCGGGCGGCGCGTACTTGAGCAGGTCCACCTGCGTCTGCAGGGCCTTGACGCCGGCGGGGGTGCCGAAGGCGACCTTCGTCCCGTCGAGGATCTTGCCGCCGTCGGAGTTGAGCACGGTCTGCCACACCGTGGGGGTGAGCGGGTCCTTGGTGAAGTACGTGCCCACGGCCCAGGAGTCGGTCTTGCCGTCGCCGTCGGTGTCCTGGACGAGCTTGGGGGCGTCCTTGAAGTACTGCTCCCAGGTCGTCTGCGCGGTCGGCTCGGCCACCCCGGCCTTCTTGTACAGCGCCTTGTTGTAGAACATCAGCAGCAGGTTCGAGCGCACGGGCACGGCGTACTGCTTGCCCTCCCACTCCCCGGCGGCCAGCGGCGAGGCGTTGAAGTCGGCCCAGTCGTAGCCGGGATCGTTCCACTTGGCCAGCTCAGGGCCCTTGAGGTCGTACAGGGCGCCGGTCTTGGCGAGCTGCGGCAGCCAGGGGTCGTCGGCGAGCACCACGTCGTAGGTGGCGGTGGTGCCGGTCAGCTCCAGCATCGTCTTGGGGAGCTGGTCGTTGTAGGGCGCGCCGTCGACGGTGACCTTGATGTTGGGGTACTTCTTGGTGAACTCCGGCACGAGCTTGTCCTGCCACTGCTTGGCGAACGCGTCGTTGGCGATCACGCGGATCGACACCGGGGCCTGCGCCGTGCCGAGGCCGCCGCCGTCGGCCGCGACCTCCTCCGACGGCGAGCCGCAGGCGGCGACGCTGAGCGCGAGCACGGCCGCGGCCGTGACGAGCCGGGTGTTGTTCAACACTTGTGTCCTCCCGGAGGGGAATGGGGGATTTCAGGCGGAGGGGGCGACGGCGAGCTTGACGACGTCCCGGCCGTCCAGCGGGTGGCCCGAGCCCAGGGCTTCGAGCGCCTCGCGGACCCGGCCGAGCGGCACGCGGTGGCTGACCACGCGCTCGAAGGGGCTGCCGCCGCGTTCCAGGATCGTCAGCGCCTGGTGGTAGCGGCGCTGCATGTCGGGGCCGGCGCCGTAGACGCCGGCGATCGTGAGGTCCCGCTTCAGCAGGTCGCTGTACGGGTTGAAGGGGACGGCGCCGCGGTCGGTGAAGTTGCCCAGCTCGGCCAGCACGCCGCCGTCGGCGACCAGACCGAGCGCCTCGGTGAACGCCTCGGGCGAGCCCGCCGTGCCGATGACGGCGTCGGCGCCCTCGCGTCCCAGCGCGTCGAAGACCGCCCGGCGGCGCGCGGCGGGTT
>NZ_JBEYTJ010000026.1:0-161085 GCF_040642995.1 Nonomuraea sp. NPDC047529
TGGCCCTGTGGCTGGCCTGGGGGCCGGGCTTCACGTTCCTGGACGGCGGCACACCCTCCGAGCCCGTGGGCCGCGCGTACGGCACGATCGTCACCCGCCGCTTCTCCGTCGCCCGCGGCGACCGGCCGTGCGTCCCCTGGCAGGTGGGCCAGGCGGACGTGCACCCGCGCGGCAAGGCCGCCTTCGCGACGCTGACCCTGGCCTACGCCTGCCCGGACGGGGGCGGGCCCACGATCTCCAGCGCCCTGTTCCCCGACGCCGAGTCGTTCGTCCACAGCACCCAGACGCTCCTGCGCTACGACCTCGACGGCGACAGCGGCTCGGCCGTCCTGACCGCCGGGAGCCCGACCCTGCGCGTGGGGGAGTGCGCCGCGACCGGCCAGATCGGCGAGTTCTTCCTGCTCGGCGTCGAGCACCTCGTCCTAGGGCTGGACCACGTCTTCTTCCTGCTCACCCTGATCATCGGCGCCCGCGGGGTGCGGGACGTCGTGGTCACCGCCTCCGCCTTCACGGTCGCCCACAGCATCACGTTCCTGCTGGCCGCGATGGGCGTGGTGAACGTGCCCGGCGCGGTCGTCGAGCCGGTCATCGCCGCCTCGATCGTCGTCGTCGCGCTCGCGAACCTCCTGGGCCGCGACCGGCCGGGCGCCTGGCGGCTGCCGGTCGTCTTCGCCTTCGGCCTGATGCACGGCCTGGGGTTCGCCGGCGCGCTCGACATCCGCGAGAGCGGGTCGTGGGAGCTGCTGCTGTCGCTGCTGAGCTTCAACGTCGGGATCGAGGTGACCCAGCTCGCGATCATCGCCGTGCTCTTCCCGCTGCTGGTGCTCCTGCGGCGGACGGCCGCGGCCCGCTGGACGTCGGCCGCGGTGTCGCTGTCCATCGTGGCGGTCAGCCTGTACTGGTTCCTCGACCGGATCCCGCTCCCGCTCTGAGCGCCCACAGGCGACGGGCCCCCCAGGCGAGCAGGGCCAGCACGCCGACCAGGAGGTATTCGATGGCCGGGATCCTGATCGCCTCGTTGGTACCGGCCAGGTCGCCGCGCAGGGCGTAGACGACGATCAGGGCCGCCGCGTAGCAGCCGGTCAGCGCCCAGCGCGCGGCGCGCGACAGCCCCAGGCCGTGCATCTGGGTGATCACGAAGACGCCGAGGAAGCCGAACAGGAACATCGGCCACAACCCGTCCGGGCCCGAGGTCATGACGGCCACCAGGGTGCCGTGGACGACGACGGCCAGCTCCAGCGTCACCGTCCAGTAGCGGTTGGTGTGCGCCCTGGTGAGGAACAGGCTGCCCTGGAGCAGCAGCAGGAACATGTAGAAGAAGCCGATCAGGTGGCCGGGCGTGGACTCGGCCGGGTGGTACCAGAACGTGTAGACCGCCGCCCAGCTGAACAGGTAGCCGTGGTAGCGGCGGGCGAAGTCGACGATCTCCCGCTTGATGGGCGCGGGCTTGCCGAGGAACAGGCCGCGCCGCCGGTTCTCCATGATCAGGACGACCACCAGCAGCAGGATGACCGAGCCCTGGGAGCTGTAGATCGACACGTCCTGGGCCAGGCCGTCGTAGAACAGGTGGGTCTGCGCCGTGTGCAGGGCGATGAACCCGGTGTTGACCGCCAGCGCGACGACGTTGACCGGGTGGAGGCCGGCTGAGTAGCGGCGGACCCGGGTCTGGGCGTAGTGGATGAGCCACCAGGACACGATCTGGTGGGCGGCGTAACCGGCCCAGGCCGACAGCCTGGTCCACATGGTGGGCTCGGGCAGCTTCCAGTAGTACCAGGACGCGCCCTGGTCGGGCAGCAGCACCACGTCGTCCAGCCACCGGCCGAGGAACCAGATCAGGCCGGTCAGGACGGCGCTCGCGACCACCCCCGCGACGAGTACCGTCTCAGGACGGAGCGCGGCTAACGTTTTCTTTCTATGATGGAATACTTCCACGATAGAAATATAAGGGGTGACATGACGGCGTATGACCTGATGGTCCTCATCCGCCGGCTCAACGTGGAGAGCGACCGGTTCGTGGAGGGCTTCGCCGTCGGGCACCGGCTGCACAGGACCGACATGAACGCCCTGGTGGTCATCCTCGACGCCCACCGCGCCGGCCGGCCGCTCTCGCCGGGCGGGCTGGGTGCCGCCCTGAACCTCAGTGCCCCCGCCACGACGGCCCTCCTCGGCCGGCTGGAACAGGCCGGTCACGTCGTACGGCGGCGTGACGAGGGCGACCGCCGCAAGGTCGAGGTCGTCCTGAACGAGCAGGCCGTCGAGCTGGCGGGGGCGTTCTTCGCCCCGCTGGTCCGCCACCTCACCGCGGCGATCGACGCGTTCACCCCGGCGGAGCGGGAGGTCGTCGGCAGGTTCCTCGCGGACGCGATCGAGGCGACCGTGGCGGCCAGGAAGGAGCACGAGGCATGAGCGCGTCCCGGTCGATCGTGATCACGGGCGGCACCCGGGGGCTCGGGTTCGGCCTCGCCCGGTCGCTGACCGCCCTGGGGCACCGGGTCACGGTGTGCGGCACCGACCCCGTCCGGGTGGCCGAGGCGGGGGCCGAGCTCGGCGTGCCCGCCGTCGTGGCCGACGTCGCCGACCGCGCCCGCCTCCAGGACCTCTGGGACGAGGCCGTACGCCGGCACGGGCGGGTCGACATCTGGGTCAACAACGCCGGGATCTCCCACGACCGCCTCCCGCTGTGGCGGCTGCCCGCCGACGAGGCCCGCGCGGTGACGGAGGTCAACCTGCTGGGCACGGTCAACGGCTGCGCGGTCGCGGTGGCGGGCATGGCGGCGCAGGGCGGCGGCCACGTCTGGAACATGGAGGGGCTGGGGAGCGACGGCCGCACGGTGCCAGGGCTCGGCGTCTACGGCGCCACCAAGCGGGCCGTGACGTACCTGACCCGGGCGCTGGCCAAGGAGGCTCCCGAGGGAGTGACGGCGGGCCTGCTCAGCCCCGGCATGGTGGTCACCGACCTGCTGACGCACGGCTACTCGCAGGCCGAGCGGGCGCGGGCGGCCAGGATCTTCGCGATCCTCGCCGACCCGGTGGAGACCGTGGCGCCGTGGCTGGCCGAACGGGTGGTCGGCCGGGCCCGCAACGGCGCCCACGTGCGGTGGCTGACCCCGGCCAAGATCGCCTACCGCTTCGCCAGGGCCCCCTTCACCCGCCGCACCTGACCGACCGGCCCGTGCCTGACCGACCGGCCCGTGCCTGAAGGACCGGCCCGCGCCTGGCATGCCGGGCCGCGGCCGCTCAGCCTTCCTGTTTGCGGACCAGGAAGCCGCCGCGGCCGTCGAGTTCCACGGCGTAGACGGCGTCGAAGCCGTCGGAGGCGCGCGGGCGGCGCAGTCGCCTGAGCGTGGCGAAGAGGCCCACCTCCGGGACCCGCGCCCGGCCCAGGCGCTCGGCGTTGCGCTGGAGGGACACCTTCACATTGGGCGGGAACCAGTAGGCCACCACCCGCGCGCCGTGCTCCCGGCCGGCCACGATGAGCGGCTGCCACTCCTCGGGCGAGGCGTTGGTGTTGTCCACGGCCACGTTCCGGTCCTCCTCCAGCGCCTCGCGGATCAGCCGGAGCTGGCGGTGCTGACGGCGGCGCGCGTTGGGGAAGTCGTCCTTGCTCACGTGCGCGTGCGTGGCGGCCAGGCAGCGCCGGTAGAAGGTGGACTTGCCGGAGGCCTGCAGGCCGATGAGTACGGCCACCTCCCGATCGATCATGATTCCACCCTATTGCTCCCTGGACAGGCTAACGTCGTTAGCCTAGAGTGTGGCTAACGACGTTAGCCAAGGAGGACATCATGACCGCAGTGACCGTCAGGCGGGTGGCCGGCCGTTCCGGGTGGGCGCTGCTCGCCGCCTTCTGCCTCGCGTTCCTCGTCTTCGAGGTGGCCAAGTACGGAGGCGTCACGCCGGTCGGCTCGGCGTTGTTCGTGCTGGCGCCGTACGCGACCAGGTTCCGCGGGCCGGCGGTGCTGCACGACCTCGCTCACCGTCCGTGGATCCCGCTGGCCGTGCTGGTCGGTTACTCGGTCTCGCCGCTGGGCTGGGTGCCGGTCTTCACCGCGGGGCTGGCCTGGATGACGTACGTCGCGGTCGCCCGGTTCCTCGGTCACGGGCCGAGGAGCGCGCGTGGCTGACCTGTCGCCGCGCGCCGGGCAGATCGTCGCGGCGGCGCGCGAGCTGGTCGAGGCGGGCGGGGCGGAGGCGCTGACGATGCGCGCGCTGGCCGCGCGGCTTGGGATCCGGGCGCCGTCCCTTTACAAGCACTTTCCCGACAAGTCCGCCGTGGAGGCCGAGCTCATCGCCATCGCCCTGGCCGAACTGGCGGTCGCCCTCGAACGCGCCGAGCGCGCCGAACGTGATGGAGGCGAGGATGACGGCGGTGGCTTGGGGGCTCTCGGGCGGGCCTATCGGGCGTACGCGTTGGCTCATCCGCATCTGTACCGCCTGATGAGCGCCGGGCCGCTGCCGCGTGACCTGCTGCCCGCCGGGGTGGAGGAGCGGGCCGCGGCGCCGCTGGCGCGGATCGTGCGTGGCGAGGCCGCCGCGCGTGCCGTCTGGGGGCTGGCCCACGGCCTGGTCGTGCTCGAACTCGACGGCCGCTTCCCGCCCGGCGCGGACGTCGAAGCCGCCTGGGCCGCCGGGATGTCCGCGTTCACGGCGTCCATGACCGCTGTCCGCTGAGCGGGATGGCCGTGGGGTGGTCGGGCGTGCGGTGGTCGGGCGCGGTCAGGGGCGGTCAGGGGCGGGGGTGCAGGCCGTCCAGGATGAGGGAGAGCAGGCGGTCGGCGCGGGCCGGGTCGGGGGTGGCCTGGGCGATGCCCGCGGCCAGCTCCACCAGGTCGGACACCTCGACGTCCGCGCGTACGGCCCCCGCCTCCTGGGCGGGCCGCAGCAGCCGCGAGGCGGCGGCGCGCAACATCGCCCAGCAGTCGACCCCCGCGCCGTCCTGGGTGAGCATCATCCGCGCGCCGAGCCCCCGGTCGGTCATCGCGTGCGCGACCAGCGACCGCAGCCAGGCCACCAGCGCCTCGCCGGGCGGCAGCTCCTCGCCCGCCTCCTCCGCCCGTGCGCACAGCCGGGCCAGCCGCCCCTCGAACACGGCCACGAGCAGCGCCTCGCGCGTGGGGAAGTGCCGGTAGAGCGTGCCCGCCCCGACGCCGGCCCGCCGGGCGATCTCGTTGAGCGAGGCGTCGGGCCCCTCCTCGGCGACCACGGCGATGGCCGCCGCCACCAGCTGGTCGTAGTTGCGGCGCGCATCGGCGCGCATCGCCCGTGCCGGCACTGGACACTCCCGCGGGTTGAATCGGAGAACATCTCCGATTATAGTCCCCGACGTAACCGGAGAGGCTCTCCGCATAGACGGGACGGTGTGACCCATGACCGACAACCCCCACCACGACGACGGCCCCCGCCTGGGCAAGGTGGGCCTGTGGACGTTCGCCTTCGACGACCGTCCGGCCGGGGAGCTGCGCGACGGCGCGGCCGAGATCGAGGAGCTGGGTTACGGCGCGCTGTGGTTCGGCGAGGGGTTCGGCCGCGACTCGGTGAGCCAGTCGTGGCTGCTGCTCTCGGCGACCAGGCGGATCACGGTGGCCGCCGGCATCGCCAACATCGCCCTGCGCGACCCGATCAGCATGGCCGCCGCCGAACGGGCGCTCAACGAGGCCCACCCCGGCCGGTACGTCCTGGGCCTCGGCGGCCACCGCATCAGCGACGGGCCGATCCAGATGGACGGCTACGCGATCCCCAGCCTCGGCCGGGCGGTGACCACGATGGGCGGCTACCTCGACGCCATGGACGCCGTCCCGCTGAACTCGCCGGCCCCGGAGCGCGCGCCGCGCCGCATGCTGGCCGCGCTCGGCCCGAAGATGCTGGACCTGGCGGCCAGGCGCACGCTCGGGGCGCACACGTACTTCGTGCCGGTCGAGCACACCGCGCGGGCCAGGCAGGCCATGGGCCCCGGCGCCCTGTTGGCCGTCGAGCAGGCCGTCGTGCTGCACCCCGACCCGGCCAGGGCCCGTGAGCTGGCGGCCGAGCACGTCTTCTTCTACCGCACCGGCGCCCCTCACCAGGCCGCCAGCCTGCGCAGGCTCGGCTTCGGCGAGGACGAGATCGAGCACGGCAGCGACCGGCTGGTGGACGCGATCGTGGCCCACGGCGACGTGGAGGCGATCGAGAAGCGCGTACGGGCCCACCTCGACGCGGGCGCCGACCACGTGTGCCTCCAGGTGCTCACCGACCGCCCCGGTGAGCCGCCCCTGCCCGAGTGGCGCGAACTGGCCGCCCTGACGTCCCTGTGAGCGTCGTGCTCGGCGGCCAGCGGGTTCAGTCCGCGGCGGCCCGGTAGCCGGTGGCGCGGAACAGGAACGAGGCCCACGACCGGTAGGGCCGCCACGACTCGGCGATCCTGCGGTAGGCGCTCGCCGGGGCGTCCTCGGGCAGCCCGTACGCCTTGCGCAGGATCCCGAACAACCGGGGCTCGTCGCCGGGGAACGCGTCGGGCGCGCCCGCCCCGCGGATCAGGATCAGACCGGCCGAGAACGGCCCCACGCCGGGCAGCGCGCGCAGCTCGGCCAGGGCGTCCTCGGGGGCGAGCGAGCGCAGGTGCTCGGTGGTGAGCACGCCGTCGAGCGCCGCCCTGGCCAGCCCGCGCAGCCACTCCTCCTTCTGCGCCGGCAGCCCGAGCCCGCCCGCGTCCACCAGGCTCACCGGCGGCGGGAACGCCTGGTACGCCTGCCCGTCCACGGTGACGGCCGCGCCGTAGCGGTCGGCGATGCGCTGCTTGATCCGCGAGGCGACGAGCATCGACGAGCGTTGCACGATCACCGCCCAGCAGGCCGCCTCCCACGGGCTCCAGAAGCACACCGGACGCAGCCCCGGGCGGTGCCGCTGCACGTCGCCGAGCACCGGGTCGGCCTCGCCCAGCTCGGCGAAGCCGCCGGCGTCCACGTCGAGGGAGAGGATGCGCGCGATCTCGCCCCGGATCGCCGGGCCGGGGGCGCGGGTGGTGGTGACGGCGACGCCGCCGGGAGCGGCGGTCACGCTCACCCCGATCGGCAGCCAGTCGGACTCGGCGCAGTAGGCGAAGCGCAGCGCCCGGCCGTCGGAGGGCAGCGCGCTGGTGGCCGGCCAGTCCTCGACGAAGCGCAGCGTCGCGCCGAAGTCGAACGGGCCCTCCGCGGTGAGCGTGAATCCGTGGGTGGTCATGGGCCGTATGGTAAGCGGCGCGGCGTACCCGGCTGACCGTCCGTGTGGCCTCCGGCGCGCAGGGTAGGGCGCTGGGACAGAGCCCGCCGCGCCGGCCCGAGGAAGGACACGAGGTCATGTCCGAGCTGCTGACCGGGGACTTCTACGAGTTCGAGAACCTGCTCTCGGCCGACGAGCGCGAGATCCTGCTGCGGGTGCGCGCCTTCCTGCGGGAGAAGGTCGTGCCCGTCGCGAACGACTGCTGGGTGCGCGCGGAGTTCCCCGTCGAGCTGGTGAAGGGCTACGCCGGCCTCGGCGTCGCGGGCCTGGCCCACCCCGAGTGCCCCGGGCCCCGGCCGAGCGGCCTGCTCAGCGGCTTCCTCGCCCTGGAGATGGCGCACGCCGACGCCTCGATGGCCACGTTCTTCGGCGTGCACACCGGGCTGGCCATGGGCAGCATCGCCGAGTGCGGCTCGGCCGAGCAGCGCCGGCGCTGGCTGCCCGCGATGAGCAGGATGGAGAAGATCGGCGCGTTCGCGCTGACCGAGCCGACCGGCGGCTCCGACGTGGCCGGCGGCCTGCGCACGACGGCCAGGCGCGAGGGCGACACGTGGGTGCTCGACGGCGCCAAGCGCTGGATCGGCAACGGCACGTTCGCCGACCTCGTCGTCGTCTGGGCACGCGACGCCGACGACGGCCGTGTCAAGGGCTTCGTGGTGGAGAAGGGCGCCCCCGGCTTCACCGCCACGAAGATGGAGAACAAGATGGCCCTGCGCACGGTCCAGAACGCCGACATCACGCTGCGCGGCTGCCGCGTCCCCGAGTCCGACCGGTTGCAGGAGGCCGGCTCCTTCCGGGACACCGCCAGGGTGCTGCGCCGCACCCGCAGCGGGGTCGCCTGGCAGGCGGTCGGCATCATGATCGCCGCGTATGAGATCGCCCTGGCCTACGCCAAGGAGCGCGAGCAGTTCGGCCGCCCGATCGGCTCCTTCCAGCTCGTGCAGGACCTGCTGGTCAGGATGCTGGGCAACGCCACCGCCTGCTTCGGCATGGTCGTCCGCCTGGCGCAGCTCCAGGACGCCGGGATCTACCGGGACGAGAACTCGGCGCTGGCCAAGGCGTACTGCACGACGCAGATGCGCCAGGTCGTCGGGTGGGCGCGGGAGCTGCTGGCGGGCAACGGCATCCTGCTGGACCACGACATCGCCAGGTTCGTCGCCGACGCCGAGGCGATCTACTCCTACGAGGGGACCAGGGAGATCAACACCCTGATCGTCGGCCGGGCCGTGACGGGGATCGGGGCCTTCGTCTGACCCGGCCGGCGAGCAGGCCCGCGCTAGTCGCGGACGGAGGCGGGACGCTTTCGGTCGCCCTTCACGGCCGCCTGCCGGGTGTCCCAGGTCCGGTAGAGGATCGACCGCGCGGCCACCACCACGCAGAACACCCCGAGCAGCAGCCCCCAGGTCACGTCCGAGAAGAAGTGCATGCCGCGGTAGAGCCGGGAGAAGGCGACGATCAGCGGGGCCGCGATCCCGATCGTCCAGATCACCACCTGCAGCGCCCGGTTGCGTACGTGCGTCGTCAGCACCAGCGCCAGCCCGCAGTAGAACGCGACGGCGGCGCTGACGTGTCCCGACGGAAAGCTGGAGGTCGGCGGCGCGGGGTCGAGGTGGTGCACCGGCGGGCGGCTGCGGCCGACCGGCTCGGTGGTGGCCAGGAAGACCAGCGACTGGCCCCAGACCGCGGCGATCATGAAGAACGACTCCCGCCAGCGCTTGTACACCAGCCGGAACAGGATCACCGCCACCGCCGTGAACGCCACCACGTAGGGCGTGTCCGACAGGCTGGTGCCGTAGTCGGTGAGCGTGTTCCACAGCGACGTGCGGATCGAGGCGAACTCCTTGCTCACGGCCACGTCGCCGGGCTGGGGGACGCCGACGATGAGCAGCCCCATGCCGTACGAGACGGCGCCCATCAGCACCAGAGGTAACACCAGCGACAGCGCGTAGTACCGGACATGCTCAGCTTTGCTCATCGGGCACCTTCACCGGTTCGGGTTCCATACCTTCCGACAGCGGCGCGGTGGGCCTGCGGCCCGTGTCACGCCGCCACGTCTCGAACGCCGCCGCGGTCGCGGCGATCACCGCCACGCCCAGCACGATCCCCGCCACGACGTCGCTCACCCAGTGCACGCCGAGGGCGATCCTGGTGAAGCCCACCGAGACCACCACGAACCAGGCCAGCACCCAGGCGAGCCGCCGCCCCCACCGGGGCAGCATCGGCAGCAGGAGCAGGGTGACGACCCCGGCCCCGAGGGTCACGTTGACCGCGTGGCCGGAGGGGAAGGAGTCGCCGGGCGCCAGGGCGACGGGGTCGGGCAGGTGCGGCCGCACCCGCGCGACGAGGATCTTGAGGCCGAGCCCGATCAGGCCGCCCGCGGTCACGGTCGTGATCGCCCACAGCGCCAGCCTGCGCCTGCCGTGCATCAGCAGCCAGACCGTGAACGCGCCCACCGCGATCCGCCACGGCCACGGGCCGAACAGGTCCGTCCAGACGATGAGCACCCGGGTCACGCCGGGGTGGGCGAGCGCGTACTCGTGCAGTTCGCGGGCCGCTCCGGCGTCCAGCTCGTTGAGCGGCATCTTGGCCACGACGAGCAGCAGGGAGAACGGGATCATGATGAGCGCGACGGCGAACGCCGCGACCGTCATCCGCGGCCCCAGCCTGTGGAGCAGGAACGTCTTCATCGGAACCTCCGCGATCTCCGCAGCTCCGGCGGCCGGCCGTCGGGGTCGACGGCGAACCGGTAGAGCGGCATGGCCATCGCCCTGCGGACCCTGGACAGCGTGGGGGCGGGGTGCGGGCGTAACCGGCCGGCCGGGCGCGGTCCCCGGCAGCCGGAGGAGTGCCAGTCCTCCAGCCGGGCCGCCGACCCGGCGAAGGCGTCGAACGCGGCGACCGGGTCGCACAGCTCGTCCCGGCCGGCTTCGGACTCCTCGTCCAGGTGCTCGGACATGAGCGTCAGCCGCAGGTCGCGGGCGAACCTCAGGGCGCCGTGCGGCGGCCTCGGGTCCTCCCGCTCGTCCAGGACGGCGCAGCTCAGCTCCGAGTCGTAGGTCCACGAGCGCAGGTTGACGTTGTCCGACCCGACCGAGGCCCACACGTCGTCCACCACGCACACCTTGGCGTGCACGTAGACGGGGGTGCCCTGATGGTTCTCCAGGTCGTAGATCGCGACGCGGTCGCCGCCGGCGCTCGTCAGCCGGTTCAGCGCCTCGACCCGGCCGATCAGGCTCGCCGGGCCGGCCAGCCAGCCGTCCTGGTCGGGGTGGCGCGGGACCACGATGATCATCCGTAGCTCCGGCTCGCGCTCCAGCGCCTGCGCGAACGGCTCGATCACGTCCGTGGACCACAGGTACTGGTCCTCCAGGTACACCAGCGACCGGGCCCTGCCGAGCACCTTGTGGTAGGCGTGGGCGATGCTGCGCTCCCCGTCCGGCGCGAACGGGTACGCGCTGTGCCGGGCCGGATAGGTGCGCAGGAGCTGCACGTGGTGCGTGCCGGCGCGCGGGGGCGGCGGTCCCGGGTCGGGCAGCGGGGGAGCGTCGTCCAGCCTGCTCAGATGGTCGCGCAGGCGGCGCAGCGGGTCCCTGGTCTCGGGGGCCGGGTCCTCCCAGCGTTCGCAGAAGGTCTTCTCCACCTCGGCGACCGCCGGGCCGTGGATGGCGAGCTGGATGTCGTGCCAGGGCGGGCGGGGGCCGTACACGTCGGGCATCGGGCAGGACTGCGGGTCGCCCAGATGCTCGGCGTCGTCGCGGCGGCTGTGGCACAGGTCGATGCCGCCGACGAAGGCCACGTCCGCCGAGGGGTCGCGGTCGTGGCGGAGGATGACGAACTTCTGGTGGTGCGAGCCGCCCGGTTTGGTCCGCGTGTCGAGCATCGCCTGCCCGTGCGCGTTCTCGATCTTCTCGCCCAGGTGCCGGTTCTCGGCCGCGCTGAAGCGCAGGCGGTCCAGGTGGGAGCGCCAGATGAGGCCCCTGACGATGACGCCGCGCTCGGCCGCGGCGCCGAGGGCCGCGCTCACCGTGGGCCCGTCGTCGGTCAGCCGCTCGTCGGGGTCGCCCCGCCAGTCGGCGAACAGCAGCAGGTCGTCCTTGCGCAGCGCCGCCAGGCGGCTGTTCAGCTCGGCGAAGTACGTGGCGCCGTGGATGAGCGGGCGTACCTCGTTGCCGCTGGACCAGGCGTCGAGCCCGGTCGCCCGGTTGTCGCGTTCCTCCTCGGTGAGGAACCAGTCCTGGATGCGCATTCGGCCACCGCTACCCGCATGAAAGCCATTCATAACCCCGCAAACCACGGGTAGTGCGGGAGGAGTGTCCCCCACAATCGCAGTTGTCGCACATCAGAAGAAGATCCTCGGCGCCGGGCTGGACCGGCTGCGCGTGCTGCTCACCGAGCGGGACGTCGGAGAGCTGATCTGGCACGAGGTGCCCAAGAGCAAGAAGGCGCCCAAGAAGGTGCGCAAGGCCCTGGAGGCGGGCGCGGAGCAGGTGTTCGTCTGGGGCGGTGACGGCATGGTGCAACGGTGCGCCGACGCCATGGCCGGCTCCGGCGTGCCGATGGCGATCCTGCCCGCCGGCACGGCCAACCTGTTCGCCGGCAACCTGGGCATCCCCACCGACCTGGAGGAGTCCGTACGGATCGGCTTCGAGGGCCGCCGCGCCGAGCTGGACCTCGGGCTGCTCAACGGCGAGCACTTCGCGGTCATGGCCGGCGCCGGGTTCGAGGCCGAGATGATCGCCGAGGCCGACGGCAAGGCCAAGCGGAAGTTCGGCAGGCTCAGCTACGTCAAGGCCGCCGTCCGGCACGTCGGCGGGCCCCTGGTGCCGATGAAGGTCAAGGTCGACGGGGTCACCTGGTTCGAGGGCGAGGCGAGCTGCCTGCTGCTCGGCAACGTGGGCACGATCGCCGGCGGGATCGAGGCGTTCGACGACGCCCGGCCGGACGACGGCTGGCTGGAGGTCGGGCTGTCCACGGCCAAGGGGCCGATCCAGTGGGCCAGGGTGATGGGCAAGATGGCCGCCGGACGGTCGGAGGACTCGCCGTTCGTGCGCATCACCCGGGCGCGCAAGGTGACGGCCCGGTTCGGGTCGCCGCTGACGTACGAACTGGACGGGGGCGACCGCGAGGCCACCACCAAGCTCAAAGCCGAGGTGGCCCCGGGGGCGCTGACCGTCTGCCTGCCCTAGCCCGCGCGGGCGGCGTCCATGACCCGCCCGGCGTCGCGCTCGAAGGAGGCGCGGGCGCCGAGCGTCAGGAGGCCGCCCACGATCATGGGGACGACCAGCAGGTACATGCCGCCGATCAGCGAGCCGAACCGGTCGGAGGCGATGCCGACGACGAGCGAGCCGAACGCCCCGGCCGCCGTGATCAGCAGTTGCAGCACGGCGAAGCCGAGACCGCGCGCCGCGGCCGGGACGACGTCCGCCAGGCAGGCCGTCATGTTCGGGATCGCGATCGACATCAGCGAGCAGGCCAGCAGGACCAGCGCGGTCATCGGGCCGATCGAGTCCATGGCGAGCGCCCCGGCCAGCACCGCCGCGCCCGCGGTGATGCCGCCGCCGCCGGCCAGCAGCCTGCCGCCCTTGCGGGTGCCGTGCCACCGGCGGCCCAGCCAGGAGCCGACCAGGGTGCCGGCCAGCGTTCCCGCGATGGTGATCAGGCCGCTCAGCGAGCCGGCGGCGCCGACGCCGACGCCGTACTCGCGGACCATGAGGGTGGGCAGCCAGTAGAAGATGCCGGCCAGGCCGAGGGTGAGCAGGCCCAGCCCGGCGCACACGAACAGCAGCGTCGGGATGCGGATGACCTGCCCGAACTGCTGCCAGAAGGGCGCCTTGGGCGTCGCGGGCCGGGCTGCGGGCGGCTCGACGGCGGCTCCGGCCACCATCCGGTCCAGGTCGCCGCGGCCCGGCTCGCGCAGGAACCAGCAGAGCACCGCCGTGAGCACGCCGGGCACCACCATGACCAGGAACGCGGTGCGCCACGAGTACGCCTCGGCCAGCACGCCGCCCAGCAGCGTGCCGACGCCGCCGAGATAGGTCGTGACGCGGGTCAGCCCGTACGCCTTGGCCCGGCTGACCGGCGGGTAGTAGTCGGCGAGCAGGCTGCCGGCCGCCGGGTTGTCGATGTTCTCGGCCGCCGCGAGCAGCACCCGCATCAGGTAGAACATCACGAAGCCGGTGGCCAGGCCCGACCCGAGCGTGGCGACGGCCCACAGGAGGACGACCACCGCGATGATCCGCGTACGGCTGAACCGGTCGGCGAGGAAGCCCGCGGGCAGGGAGACGATCGCGGCCGCGAGCGCCGCGGCGGTGGGGATCGAGCCCGCGGCGGTGTCGCTGAACCCCCACTCCTTCTGGACGAGCGGCAGCACCCCCGACAGCAGGTTGTACTCGATCCGGTCCACGAGTCCGACGATGAAGAGCACGACCAGCGGCGCCCAGCCGAACGGCGCCCGGGTCTGCGCGTCGATGGCGCCGGCACGCGGCGATCCCAACGTCCTGACCATGCTCACCCTTCCAGTAGGAAAATCTAGAATGCTGTTCTAGGCGAACGTTCTAGACAGAGTGGCAGAAGTCACACGATTCGTAAATGGCCGTTTTCTGGGAAATTTCGCAGTTTGGGGCTCATGTACGGTGATCTGCATGAACGCTGCGCGGCTCACCGGGGCGATGCTGGTCGCCGGCACCACCTCCGACGCGGGCAAGAGCGTGGTGACCGCCGGGATCTGCCGCTGGCTGGCCCGTCAGGGCGTGCGCGTGGCGCCCTTCAAGGCCCAGAACATGTCGCTGAACTCCTACGTCACCGCCGGCGGCGCCGAGATCGGCCGCGCCCAGGCCATGCAGGCCCAGGCCGCCGGGCTCGAACCGGTCGCCGACATGAACCCCGTCCTGCTCAAGCCGGGCAGCGACCGCCGCAGCCAGGTCGTGCTCCTGGGCGAGCCCGTCGCCGACGTGGACGCCATGGAGTACGGCGCGCTGAAGGACCTCCTGCGGACCACCGCCCTCGCCTCCCTGGAACGGCTGCGCGCCAGGTACGACGTGGTGATCTGCGAGGGCGCCGGCAGCCCCGCCGAGATCAACCTGCGCCGCGGCGACATCGCCAACATGGGCCTGGCCAGGGCCGCCGGACTGCCCGTCGTCGTGGTCGGCGACATCGACAGGGGTGGCGTGTTCGCCGCCTTCCACGGCACGGTCGCGCTGCTGGACGCGGCCGACCAGGCCCTCGTCTCCGGCTTCGTCGTGAACAAGTTCCGGGGCGCCCGCGAGCTGCTCGAACCCGGCCTCGACATGCTCAGGAAGCTCACCGGCCGGTCGGTGTACGGCGTGCTGCCCTGGCTCGACGGCCTCTGGCTGGACGTCGAGGACTCCCTCGCGCTGGACTCCCGCCGGGTCGCGACCGGCCGGCCACTGGGCAGGCAGACGTTGCGCGTGGCGGTCGTCCGGCTGCCGCGCATCTCGAACTTCACCGACCTGGACGCGCTGGCCGCCGAGCCCGGTGTGGTGGTGCGCTTCGTGACCGACCCGGTCGAGCTGGACGACGCCGACCTGGTGGTGCTGCCGGGCTCGCGGGCCACGGTCGAGGACCTGGCCTGGCTGCGGCGTACCGGCCTGGCCGATGCCCTCCTCGCCCGGCGCGGGCCCGTCCTGGGGATCTGCGGCGGGTTCCAGATGCTCGGCCGGGAGATCGTGGACGAGGTGGAGTCGCGGGCGGGCCGGGTGGACGGGCTCGGGCTGCTGCCCGTGCGGGTCGAGTTCGCGCCGGACAAGCGGCTCGGACGGCCGGTCGGGCGGGCCTACGGGGAGCCGGTCAGCGCGTACGAGATCCACCACGGCCGGGCGACGGTCGAGGGCGGCGAACCCTTCCTGGACGGCTGCCGCGCCGGCGACGTGTGGGGCACCACCTGGCACGGCGCCCTGGAGAACGACGCCTTCCGGCGGGCGTTCCTGGCCGACGTCGCCGACCGGGCCGGGCGCGCCTTCGTCCCCGCCCCGGACACCGACTTCGCCCGTCTGCGCGAGGCCCGCCTCGACGCCCTGGGCGACCTGATCGAGCAGCACCTCGACACCGACGCCCTGCTGGGCCTGCTGCGCGACGGCCCCGCCCCGGTCCCCTACCTGCCGCCGGGCGCCCCCTCACCCTGATCCGGCACCACTTCCTGATCCGGTGGCGCCTCCTGATCCCGGGCCGTTCCCCGGTCCGGCGGCGTTTCCCCGTCCCGCGTGGAACGCTGGGCGGTGATCCAGGCGTCGATCTCCTCCCAGTGGGAGTACAGCCAGCGGACCTGGCTCTCCCGGTCCCGGGGCACCTCGGCCGCCGGCACCCGCCACCACTTGGCCGTGATCCGCGCCGCGTACGGCAGCCTGCGCCACACGTCGCCGATCGTGACGAGGTCGTCCAGGCCGGTGTGGGCGACGAAGATCACGTCGGCCTCCGGGCAGGCGGTGATCGCGGCGATGGCGCCGTTCGGCCGGGGCGGCAGCAGGTGGTCCATGCCGCGTGCCCGTTCCGCCTCCTCGGCCAGCCCCTTCTCCTCCAGCCGCCGGATCGCCAGCCGCCGCCGGCGTGGGGTGAAGTTGCCGCCCTCCGGGAAGATCACCAGCGCGTCGTGGTCGTCCATGGTCGTCGCCAGCCGCCGGATCTCCGCGACCACCCGTTCGCGGCCGGACCGGCGCGGCACGAAGGCGTTCGGCAGCCGGTTGACCACGACGTCGAGCGAGGGGTCGTACTGGAGGGCGGCCTTCATGACGATCCGGGGGCGGCGTTCGTACCGGGACAGCAGGAGATAGATCAGCAGGAAGGAGTCGCCCGGCCCGGCGTGCCGGGAGAGCACCACGACCGGGCGGCTCAGCCGGGCGGCGCGCTCCTGCGGGGTCGGCGGCGGCTCCTCGACGACCAGGGTCAGCCTGAAGATCCGCACGGCCACCGCGTAGACCTTCGACAGGAACCAGCGGATCAGCGCGTAGTGCCGCTCCTGGCGCCGGGCCCGTCCGAACGCCCCCGACAGCCACAGCCCGAGGCAGGCGATGAGCACCGCCGACTCCAGCGTCAGCCAGGCCGCCCCGAACCAGACGAACCGCAGCCCCCTGCGCTGCGGCGGCGGCAGCCGCAAGGAGGCCCCGAACGTGACCAGGAGCCACAACGGCAGCGTCACCAGCACGAGCACGGTGACCACGATCACGAGCGGCGCGAGGATGATCCGACGCACGATCCGCGGCGGGAGCATCGGCTGCCTCCCTTGGGTCAGCCCCCCTGAGGTTGGGTCTTCATCCTCCTATTGTCCGCAGATACCGAGAAGAAGCCTCGTACGCCCGGTCGATGTAGGTGGAGATCTGGGACAGGTCCCGGTAGCGCAACGGCGACAGCGGCTCACCGACCCCGGCAGGCAGCACGTGCACCTCCACCCCCGGCGGCAACGTGGCCATCTCCTCGGCGAACCGGTAGCGCCGCGCGATCTCGAACGCCACCATCCCCACCTCCCAGAACCGCCGGGGCGCGGTCAGCGGCCGCTCGATCCGGCCGACGTGCAGCACGTAGACCCGCCTGGCCCCGAGCTGCACGGCCCGGCCGACGGGGATGCTGTGCACCAGCCCGCCGTCGAAGAAGTGCTCCCCGTCGATCTTCACGGGCGGCAGCAGCCCCGGCACCGCGCACGACGCCAGCACCGCCTCCACCAGCGGCCCGCTGGTGAACCAGTGGGCCGCGGCCCGCTCGACCGAGGCCGCCACGCACTGGAACGGCACCGCGAGCTCCTCGATCAGCTCCGTGCGCACCGTCCCGGCCAGCACGTCCCGCAGGGGGCCGTTGGGGTGCAGGTGGGTGCCGGTCCTGGCCAGCGTGGACAGCCGGGCCACCCACGACCCGGCGAACGCCGTGCGCACGATGTCGGACCGCCACAGCGAGGTCAGCCGGTCGACCGCCCGCGCCGGGTCGGCGGCGATGAGCGCGCCGTTGAGCGCGCCCACCGACGTGCCGACGACCAGGTCGGGCTGGACGCCGAAGTCGTCGAGCGCCTGAAGCATGCCCACCTCGTGAGCACCGAGCACGCCACCGCCACCGAGCACGAACGCTGTCTTCACGCACCTCACCCTGCCCCATTTCCCGGCGCAGTGTCCTGGAAGGGAACCGGCGGCGACGCTATCGGACGCGGGCGCAGGTGGCGGGCACGTACCCCTTCGTGACCACGAGGCCGATCTCGTCGCGCGTGGGTTTGATGTTGACCTGGTACCAGTTGTAACCACTGGCCCCGCATTTGGGGGTGTACCCGTTGCTGCCGTTGCCTCTGAGGAACTGGCAGGAGGTGAGGACGCTGCCGGTCTTGCGTGTCTGCAGCACCTGCCCGTTGTTGAAGGCGAACTCGCGCACGCCCACGTTGGACCCCGTGATGACGATCTGGCGGCAGGCGGAGGCCGCGGGGGCCTGGCTCTGCGCCTGGGCGCTCGCGGGAACGGCCGCGAGGACGAACGCGGCGGCGAGCACCGACGCGCCGACGGTGGTGCGGGTGGTGAACATTTCGCTCCTTGTCCCGGAAGGAATTGCTTGTGTGGGGACGTACGGGAGCGAATGCGAAATGAGTTCAAAGATTTGCGAGAGATATAAGGAAAGTCCGGTTTCTGGAAACTGCTGTTTCTGGAAACGTCCGGAAAGCGGCTGTCGGATCGGCCCCGGGGTCAGTCGTGAAGGGCCAGCCGGATCCCGAACCCGACGATGACCACGCCGGTCACCCGGTCGAGGACCCGCCGTACGCGGGCCGACCGCAGGACGTCGCTCATCAGCGAGGCGAACCCGATCAGCACCGTGCTCCACAGCAGCCCTTCGGCCGCGTGCACCCCGGCCAGCAGCAGCCCCATCGCCGCGTGCGGCGCCCCGGCCGGGATGAAGTGCGGCAACATCGCCACGTAGAACGCCCCGACCTTGGGGTTGAGCAGGTTGGTGAGCAGCCCGCGCCGGAACCCCTTCCCGAACCCGAACGCGTGCTGCCCGTCCTCCTCCTCGCCGGCCCGCGCCTTGGCGAGGAGCATGCGCACCCCCATCCACACCAGGTACGCCGCCCCCGCCCAGCGCAGGACGTCGTAGGCCGGCCGCGAGGCCGCCAGCAGCGCCGACAGCCCCGCCGCGGTGAGCACGCCCCAGACGAGCGTGCCGAGCTGGATGCCCAGCACCACCCCCCAGGCGGCACGCCGGCCCACGAGCAGCGACGTGCGCAGGGTGAGAGCCGTGTCGAG
The DNA here is from genome assembly GCF_040642995.1 of Nonomuraea sp. NPDC047529. NCBI lineage: Bacteria > Bacillati > Actinomycetota > Actinomycetes > Streptosporangiales > Streptosporangiaceae > Nonomuraea > Nonomuraea sp. NPDC047529. Next base: position 18,456 of record NZ_JBEYTJ010000026.1, read on the forward strand.
CCCCGGCGTGATCGTCAGGAGCGCGACGACGGCAGCGAAGGACCAAACTGCCGCACTGATGTCCACAAGGGGTGAGCGTAGCGCTAGGGAATCAACAGCAACTTTCCGGTCGTACGCCGGGCGGCCAGGTCCTCGTGGGCCCGGCCCGCCTCGGCCAGCGGGTAGCGCTCGGACACGTTGATCCTGAGCTGCCCGGAGGAGATCCAGCCGAACAGGTCGGCGGCCCGCCAGAGCAGCTCCTCCCGCTCCGCGACGTAGTGGACGAGCGTGGGCCTGGTCAGGAAGAGCGAGCCGCTGCGGTTGAGCACCTGGGGGTCGATCGGCGGGACCGGGCCGCTGGCCGCGCCGTAGAGGGCCATGAGGCCGCGCGGACGCAGCGCCTCCAGACCGCCGTCGAAGGTGGTCTTGCCCACGCCGTCGTAGACCACGTGGATCCGGCCGCGCAACGCCTCGGCGAAGTCGTCGTAGTGCAGCACCTCGTCGGCGCCCGCCTCGCGGGCCAGCTTCTCCTTCTCCGGCGTGGAGACCGTGCTGTAGACCTTGGCGCCGCGCAGCTTGGCGAGCTGGATCAGCAACTGGCCCATGCCGCCGGCCCCGGCGTGCACCAGGACCTGGTGGCCCTCCTTGACCTCGTACGTCGAGTGGGTGAGGTAGTGGGCGGTCATGCCCTGGAGCATCGCCGCCGCCGCCACCTCGGCGGACACGCCGTCGGGCACCGGCACCAACCGGTCGGCCGGCACCACGGCCTTGTCCGCGTAGCTCCCCATCACGCCGGCCCAGGCCACGGTGTCGCCGACGGCCAACTCGTGCACCCCCGGGCCGACGGCCGAGACCACGCCCGCCCCCTCGGACCCGATCGGGCTCGGCAGGGAGAGCGGGTAGGCGCCGGAACGGTGGTAGATGTCGATGAAGTTGACCCCGCTGGCCGCGACGTCGACCACGACCTCCCCGTCGCCCGGCACCGGATCGGGACGCTCGACGTACTCGAGAACCTCTGGACCGCCCTGGGCGGAGACGATGATGGCATGCATCCCCCCAGTCAACTCCGCCCCGCCCGCCCACCGCCACCCTGACCCACCAAACCGCACCCCGCGCCCTTCCGCGCCCCGCGCCCTTCCGCGCCCCGCGCCCTTCCGCGCCCCGCGCCCTTCCGCGCCCCGCGCCCTTCCGCGCCCCGCGCCCTTCCGCGCCGCGCGCCCGCCAGTTGCGGCGCGTCGCTACGGGCGGCTCACCGGGGTGCCGAGTCGGGGGTGGGCGTGACGCGGGCCAGGGCGCCGGCCTCCAAGGCCACCCAGATCGCTCCGTCGGGCCCGACCGTCAGCCCGTGCGGCTCGCTGCCCTCGGCGGGGCTCGGGGCGCCCTCTCCGGCGGACGCGGACGGCGGCACCGAGGGCAGCGGGTGCTCCTCGATCGTGCCGTCGACCGTGATGCGGCCGAGCCGCCCGGTGGCCCACTCGGTGAACCAGAGCGCGCCGTCGGGACCGGCCACGATGGCGTGCGGACGGCAGGCGCGATCGGGCAACGGGAACTCGGTGATCTTCCCGGCCGGATCGATCCGGCCGACCTGCCCGGCGCCGATCTCCACGAACCACACCGCCCCGTCCGGCCCCAGCGTGATGCCCACGGGGGCGGCCCCCTCGGTCGGCAGCGGATGCACGGTGACCTCCCCGGACAACGAGATCCGGCCGACGGCGTGGCCCTGGTTGATCGTGAACCAGAGCGCGTCGTCGCTGCCCACCGTGATGAAGGCGGGCATCCCGCCCTCCACCGGCACGTCGAAGTCGGACCGCTCGCCCGCGCCGCCGATGCGCCCGATGCGCCCGCTGCCCATCTGGGTGAACCACATCGCCCCGTCGGGCCCGGCGACGATCCCGTACGGCGAGTCGGCCGCGTACGCGGTGACCTGGCCGTCGCCGGTGATGCGGCAGACCCGGCCGCCCTTGCCCTCGGTGAACCACATCGCGCCGTCGTGGCCGGGCACGATCACGCCGGGCTGCCCGTCGGCCGGGTCGAGCTGGTGGATCACCGGCTCGCGCCCCGGCACCAGCCTGCCGACGCGGCCCTGGTGCACGAGCGTGAACCAGAGCGCGCCGTCGGCGGCGGTGGCCACGCCGTAGGGCGCGCCTTCGGGAATCATGGTCAACATACGTGTCCCCCTGTCAGTCGGATCTCGGTGCCTGAGAAATGCCGTCTCAGCGCGCGGTCGTGGGTGATCATGACCACCGCCCCGGGGTAGGCGGCGAGCGCGTGGTCGAGCTCGTCGGCCAGGGTCGGCGACAGGTGGTTGGTCGGCTCGTCGAGCAGCAGCAGGTCGTGTTCCCGGATCAGCAGCCTGGCCAGCGACAGCCGGCGCCGCTGGCCGACCGAGAGCGCGCCCACCTTCTGGCCGAGCACGTGCGGCGGGAAGAGGCCGGTGTCCAGCAGGGCCGCGCGACGCTCGTCGGCGTAGCCGTCGTGGCCGAGCGCGGCCGGCACGGGCAGGCCGGGGTCGAAGTCGTCGTCCTGGGGGAGGTGGCCGGCCCGGCACGCGGCGCGCTCGGCCATGATCCGCAACAGCGTCGACTTGCCCGCGCCGTTGGGCCCGCTCACCAGCACCCGCTCGCCCGGCCGGACGGTCAGCGACTCGACGTGGAGCCGGTCGCCGACGTGGACGTCGCGCAGCTCCACCAGTGGCCGGGGCGTGCCGGGACCGTCGCCCGCCGGGGCGGGACCGCGGAAGGCGGCCCGGAAGCGGAGCGGGGCCGGCGGACGCGGGACCGGGTCCTCCTCCAGGCGGCGCAGGCGCTCGTGGGCGTTGCGCACCCGGGCCGCCACCGAGCTCTGGACGCGGCCCGCGTTGCGGTCGTAGGCCATCTTGTTGTTGTCCTTCATGGCCCGCCCGGCCGCCACGCGGTGAGCGGTGGTGGCGGCGTGCTCGCGCACCTGCCGGACCTCCTCGCGCCAGGCCGCGTACGCCTGCTCCCACCGCGCCCGCGCCGCCGCCTTGGCGGCCAGGAAGCCGGTGTGGCCGCCGCCGAAGCGGGTGACGACCCCCTCCTCGACCTCCAGGACGGCGGTGGCCACCCGGTCGAGGAAGATCCGATCGTGCGAGACCACGACGACTGGCCCCCGGTGCCCGCGCAGCCGCTCTTCGAGCCAGGTCAGCGCGGGCTCGTCGAGGTGGTTGGTCGGCTCGTCGAGCAGCAGCGTGGCGGGGTCGGCGGCCAGCACGCAGGCCAGCCCCAGCCGGGCGCGCTCGCCGCCCGACAGGCTCGACAGCACCCGGTCGCGGGTGACTTGGGCCAGGCCGAGGCCGTGGAAGGCCCTGTCGATGCGCGCGTCGGCCTCGTAGCCGCCGCGCGCCTCGTAGGCGGTCAGCAGCTCGCCGTATTCGTCCATGGCGTCGTCGGTGAGCGACGACTCCAGCTCGCGCAGCCGCCGCTCCATGGCCCGCAGGCCGGCCAGCGCGTGGTCGACCGCCTGCCGGACGGTGTGGCCGAGCGGCAGGCCGAGGGTCTGGCCGAGGTGGCCGACGTCGCCGGTGACGGTGATCTCGCCGTCGTCGGGCCGCTCGACGCCCGCCAGCAGCCTGAGCAGCGTGGACTTGCCGGAGCCGTTCTCGCCGACGACGGCCACGCGCTCGCCGGGCCCCACGGACAGGGACACCTCGGTGAGCACGGCGCGGTCGCCGTACGACTTGCTGAGCTTGCGGACGTTGATCAGGATGGAACTCCAATCGCAACTGTTGTAGCTTTAGTTTGGCACAGGTCGAGCCGTAAAAGCAACTGGAGTAGTTTTTGGAGACGAGCAGGCGTCCGGGAGGGCGCAGCGCGCGGGTGCGCGACGCCGTGCGCCAGGCGACCCTGGCCGAGCTGGCCGCCCACGGGTTCCGCGGCCTGACGGTCGAGAACGTGGCCGAGCGGTCGGGCGTGCACAAGACCACCGTCTACCGGCGGTGGGGCAGCGTGGAGGGCCTGATCTCCGACGCCTTGGAGCTGGCCAAGGACGAGCCGTGGCCGATCCCCGACACCGGCAGCGTCGAGGGCGACCTGCGGGGGGTCGTCCAGCTCGTCCGCAGCGGGTTCGCCGACCCGGAGATGGGGCCGGTGTCGTCGGCGTTCGTGGCGGCGGCCGTCCAGGACCCGCAGGCGGCGCGGGCCCTGCACGAGTTCTTCGCCGCGCGGCACGACCAGTCGGCCGAGGTGGTCCGGCGGGCGATCGCCCGTGGCGAGCTGCCCGACGTCGTCGACGTGCGGGAGGTGATCAGGGTGGCCGTCGCCCCGGTCTACTACCGGCTGTTCGTGGCGCACGAGCCGGTGAGCGAGCGGGACGCCGACCGCGCCGCCGACGCCGCCCTGGCCGCCGCCCGCGCCGGGGTCCTCTGAGCGTCCCCGATCAGGCCGGCGACCGGCAGCGTCCGGTCAGCGGCGGCGACCGGCAGCGTCCGGTCGGCGGCGGCGGGCGGCAGGGCCCGTCAGTGGCTGAGGCCGGAGGGGCCGGTCAGCGGCGGCGGACCGAGAGGGCCGTCAGTGTGGGCGGGTGCGGAATCGGTTCAGGAAGCGCCGGGCCTTCTCCTGGTTCTGCGGGTCGCGGGCCATGCGCTTGGCCTTCTCAACGTTCTGCCTGCCTTCAGGGCTGCGCAGGTACGCGCGCACCCGGTCCATGAGCTTCGCCATCCGCATCCCCTACCCCGATGGCCGTCATGAACGCGGGCCCGCCTGGGGTTCCTTCTGCCCCCGCAGCTCGAAGTCGTCGAAGGTCAGCTTCAGCGACGACTCGCTGTCCTTGGGCGTACGCGCGAACAGCCCGACGTGCCCGTTGCCGAGCCCGTTGGGGTCGTCGGCCTGCGCCACCCGCTTGTCGTTCACCCACATCGTCAGCCGCACCGCCGCGCCGCGCTGCTCGCACGAGGCCACGATGCGCACGCGTCCCTCCGGCTTGGCCACCTTGGCGGGCTGGGTCAGCGTGCCGCCCGCGCCGTCGTACACGCGGCGGATCCGCGCGTTCCCCTGGAGGTCGAGGCCGAACTCGTAGTAGGTGTCGTCGTCGTCGGAGTCGTGGCAGTAGACGCCGTACTCGCCGTTGCCCGCGGACTCCCGGATCTCGGCGGTGACGCCGACGACCACCGACGACGGCAACATCGGCGTGGGCGTGGCCGAGGGATCGGGCGTGGTCGTGGGGGTGGCGACGAGGAAGGGGATCGGGGCCTTGGCCCGCTGCTCCTCGCGGCCGTCCGCCACGTCGAGCCCGTACGTGCCGTCCGTGCGGTAGCCCTTGCTGCCCGTGGTGGTGGGGTCGTACGTGCCGAGCCAGCCGCCGGAGGTCTGCGTGAAGTCCTCGCGGTACAGGACGCCCAGGTCGTCGGGGGGCCCGCCCGGGGTGAGCATCGCCCAGGCGGCCACCGAGCCCGCCACGAGCACCGCCGCGGCGGCCGCGCCGATTCCGAGCAGCCTGCCGCGCCGCTTCGCCGCCGTTCCGGCCGCCGTGTTGGCCGGGGGCGCGACCTCGGTGAACGGCGTGGTGGCCTGCTGCCAGGCCACCTGCACGGTGTGTGCCGCCTGCGCGGGCGCCGCCGAGCGGCCCACGAGGTGGTCGAGGAGCTGCTGCGCGGTGGGCCGCATGGCCGGGTCCTTGCGCAGCGCGGCCCCGACCAGCTCGCGCAGGCCGGGGTCGACGTCGTCAAGGCCGGGCTCGGTGTTGAGCACCTGGTAGACGATGGCGGGCAGCGTGTCGCCGCCGAACGGCGCCCGTCCGCTCGCCGCGAACGCGATCAGGCAGCCCCACGAGAACACGTCGCAGGCGGGCGAGACCGGCTCGCCGCGCAGCACCTCGGGCGCCATGTACCGGGGCGTGCCGACCAGCTCGCCGGTGCCGGTGACGCCGCCCAGCGTGTCGAGCGCCCGCGCGATGCCGAAGTCGATCACGCGCGGCCCGACGGGGGACAGCAGCACGTTCGACGGCTTGAGGTCGCGGTGGACCACCCCGGCGCCGTGGATGGCGGTGAGCGCGGTGGCCACGCCGACGGCCAGGGCGTCGAGGCTGGACCCGCGCAGCGGCCCCGACCGGCGTACGGCCTCCTCCAGGTTGGGGCCGGGCACGTACTCGGTGACGACGTAGAGCAGGTCGCCGTCGAGCGCGGCCTCGATCACCGCGGCGGTGCAGAACCTGCGTACGCGGCGAGCGGCGTCGGCCTCCCGGCGGAAGCGCATCCTGAACTGCTCGTGCTGGCTGAGTTCCGGATTGATCACCTTGATGGCGACCTGCTGCCCGGCCGGGTCCTCGGCGAGGTGGACGGTGCCCATGCCGCCTCGCCCGAGCACGCTCAGCAGCCGGTAGCGCCCGATCTGGGATATATCACCGCTCACGGCGGGTCAGCTTACCGATTGACGGCTATCCGCCGCAGATCTCGCAGGCGGTACGCGTACGCCGCGCGTACGACCAGGCCGCCACGGCCATCCCGGCGCCCCACACCACGTACCCGGGCACGGCCACCCAGAAGAACGCCTCGGGCAGGTCGCCCCCGGAGAACGGCACGCCCCCGCCGAGCCGTTCGGCGGCCATCTGCCCCAGCGCCACCCCGAAGTAGGCCAGCAGCCCGCCGGACACCCCCGCGCCCGGCCACAGCACCAGCCGGCGCGGCACCGGACGCCCGGCCAGCCACGGCACCCATCGCGGCCACACCCGCCCGAACCGGTGGACGAGCGCCAGCGGCAGCAGTGTCCCGGCCAGCAGGAACTCCACCTCGAACGCCACCGCCCCGGCCCGGTACGGCACGGCGTCGAACCCCACGGCCGCCTGCGTCGCGATCCGCGCCAGGCAACCGGCCACGGACACGTAGGCCGCCGCGAAGGCCCACCCCGGCGTACGGCCGAGCGCCCTGGCCGCACGCGGCCCGCGCCCGCACGCCTCGCAGGTCGCCGCGGCCCGCCGCCGGTAGGCCGCGGCCGACCGCCAGAGCAGCACCCCCGAGCCCACGCAGGCCGCCTTGCTGAGCGCCCCCGTCCACGAGAACGGGATGCCGAGCCCGGGGACGACCGCGGACACCACGTCGAGCAGCAGCAGCGCCCCCGACACGATGAGCGCGCCGCCCACCGCCCACGCCAGCGCCGGCGGCGCCCACCCGAGCGGGCCGTCCGGGCGCACGGTCATCATGACCACCAGCGCCGCCGCGGCCGCCGCGCACAGGCCCACCGCCGCCCAGCCGGTGAACACGATCAGATCGGGACCGATCGGCGACATCCGCGCCGGCATGTGGCCGAGCTCCCAGTAGACGCGCAGGCCGCCGTAGAGGACCACCAGCGCGAGCGCCACGACGGGCGTCCTGACAATGCTCATGAACGGCATCCTGCCGACGGCCGCGGGCCCGTCCCTCCCCTGTGGGAGGCGTGCTCATCCCCCGTGCGGGGGAGCGCCGAGCAGCGCGGCCCGCACCCGGGCCAGCCCGTGTGCGGGGTCCACCACCAGCACGCGGCAGCCGGCGGCCGTGGCCGCGGCCACGCCCGCCGGGCTGTCCTCGACGGCCACGCACCGCGCCGGGGCCACCCGCAGCCTGCGGGCCGCCTCCAGGTACGGGTCCGGGTGCGGCTTGCCGCGGGCGGTGTCCCCGTCGGTGATCACCAGGTCGAACGCGTGCCCGAGCCGGGGCAGCACCAGCTCCGCGATACTCCGGGGGGAGGCGGTCACCAGAGCGGTCGGCACGGCGGCCGCGGCCAGCCCGGCCAGCAGCCCCGGCGCCCCCGGCAGGACCGTCAGCCCCTCCCTGACACGCTCGGTGAACGCCTCGGTGAGCGCCTCCGCCACCTCGCCAGAGGATCCGGCGCCGGTCCCGTCCACCAGGTACGCGGCAGTGTCGCCCACCGTGCGGCCCGCCACGTGCGGCGCGTCGTCCGACGTCAGCGAGCGCCCCAGCGACCGGGCCACCGCCGCCACGGCCTGCCACCAGAGCCCCTCGGTGTCCACCAGCGTGCCGTCCATGTCGAACAGGACAGCGTCGAACAGGACAGCGTCGGCAGGGACAGCGTCGAACAGGACAGCGTCGGCAGGGACGGCATCAACCTGGACCGCGTCGGGCAGCGCCTCAGGCATCGGCCGACAACACCGGCGCGGGCGCCGTGACCGTACGGGCGGCCACCAGCACCGGCCGCTCCACCAGCCGGACCGTGACCCGGGCCCCAGCGCCCAGCCGGGCCGCCTCGTGCCCCGGGACGTCGGCCAGCACCTCGCCGCCCTCCAGCGACAGCCGCAGCCGCACCGAGGCCCCCCGGAAGGACGCCGCCAGCACCTCGGCCCGCCCGTCGGGGTCGGGCGTGACCCGTACGGCCTCGGGGCGGATCAGCACGTCCACGTCGGGCTCGGCGGGCACCGGGCCGTCCACGGGAAGGAGCTGGCCGAACACGGTCACGCCGTCGCCGGAGAGCCGCCCGGCCAGGTGGTTCATGGCCCCGACGAACTCGGCGACGAACGGCGTGGCCGGACGGTCGTAGACCTCGGCGGGCGGCCCGCACTGCTCCAGCCGCCCCTCGCGCAGCACCGCGACCCGGTCGGCGATCGACAGGGCCTCCTCCTGGTCGTGGGTGACGAAGACGGTGGTGATGCCGAGGTCGAGCTGCAGGCGGCGGATCTCCTCGCGCAGCGTCACGCGCACCTTGGCGTCGAGGGCCGACAGCGGCTCGTCCAGCAGCAGCACGCGCGGTTCGAGCGCGAGCGCGCGGGCCAGGGCGACGCGCTGCTGCTGGCCACCGGACAGCTCGTGCGGGAAGCGGTCGGCGTGCGTGGGGAGCCCGACGAGTTCGAGCAGTTCGGCGGCCCTGGCGTGCCGGACGGCCGCGGGCGCCTTGCGTACGCGCAGGCCGAAGGCCACGTTGTCGCGGGCGTTGAGGTTGGGGAAGAGCGAGTACGACTGGAAGACCATCCCGGCGTCGCGCTTGTTGGCCGGCACGTTCGTGATGTCCTTGCCGTCCAGCAGCACCGCGCCGGAGTCGGGCCGCTCGAACCCGGCCACGCAGCGCAGCGCCGTCGTCTTGCCGCAGCCCGAGGGCCCGAGCAGGGCCACGAACTCGCCGGGGGCGATGGTCAGGTCGAACCCGTCGAGCGCGACCGTCCTGCCGAACACCCGGCGCAGCCCGCGGAACTCCACCTGAGCGGTCATGATTTCTTCCTTCCACTGAAGACGGTGGAGACGGCGAGCAGCAACGCCCAGATGAGCAGCAGGCTGAGGATGGAGACCGCGACGGAGAGCTGCCCCTTGGAACCGGAGACGGTCACGATCCACACCGCGAACGGCTCGTACCCGAGCAGGCTGGCCACCGTGTACTCGCCGAGCACCAGCGCGAGCGTCAGGAACGACGCGCTGGCCAGGGCCGAGCGCAGGTTCGGCACCACGACCCGCAGCAGCACGTGCGGCCAGGACGCGCCCAGGTTCCGCGCGGCCTCGACCAGCGTGCGCACGTCCATGGTGCGCAGCCCGGCGTCCAGCGAGCGGTAGACGAACGGCAGCACCAGCACGACGTACGCGAGCACGAGCACGACGGGGAACCCCGGGTCCTGGATCGCGATCAGCGTGCCCCAGAACGGCGTCGGCGCCAGCAGATCGGCCCCGTCACGCAGCGAGGTCGTCAGCCCGGCCACGAACGTGATCGGCGGCACCACCAGCGGCAGCGTGCACAGCACCTCCATCACCGGCCGCAGCCGCGGCGCGAACAGCCGTACGGCCAGCATCGCCGGCAGCGCCAGCAGCAGGACCAGCACGATCGTCGCGGCGGCCAGCGACAGCGACATCAGCAGCGAGCGGGCGAAGCCCTCGGCCGTCAGCAGCTCGCCGTAGGCGGAGAACGACACCCCGGTGGCGGGGTTGTGGATCGTGTACCAGAGCGAGGCACCGAGCGGGATCAGGAAGTAGGCCGCGGCCAGGGCGAACACCAGGCCGCGCCACCAGCGGGGCCGTGCGGGCGGTTTCGCCGCCGCCGCGGCGACGGGCTCCAGCCCGGTCAGCGCAGCCATCGGGAGCTCCTCCTCTGCAGCGGCAGGTAGATCGCCATCACCAGGCCGGCCACCACGATCATGTCGAGGCTGAGCGCCAGCGCGATGTTCTCGTAGCCGACCAGCACGTCACCGGTCAGCGCGCTGGCGATCTTCAGGGTGACCAGCGGCACGACGGTGCCCACCATGGCGTTGGCGGTCGCGTACGCCGAGAACGCCGACCCGAACAGCAGCACCACCCCGCCCAGCATCGCGGGCGCGAGCACCGGCAGCGCGACGAAGCGCCAGTAGTGCCAGGCGGTCGCGCCGCTGTTGGCCGCGGCCTCGCGCCACTGGGGCTTCAGCCCGTCCAGCGCGGGCGCCATGACCAGCACCATCAGCGGGATCGCGAAGTACAGGTAGACGATCGCCAGCCCCCAGAACGTGTACAGCGACCCCGACGGCAGTCCCACCAGGCCGCTGATCACGCCCGAGTTGCCCAGCGTGGCGATCCAGAAGAACGCCAGCGGCACCCCGCCGAAGTTGGCCAGCACGCCCGAGGCGGTCAGCACGGCCTCGCGCAGCAGCGTGAAGCGCGAGGTCACCACGGCGTAGGCGAGGAACGTGCCGAGGACGGCCCCGGCCAGCGCCACCACGGCCGACAGCTTGACGCTCCCGGCCATGGCGACGAGATAGCCGCCCTGGAGGCTCTGCGCGAGGTTGGCCAGGCTCGGCCGTCCCTGCGCGGTGAAGGCCCCCGCCACCAGCGCGACCGCCGGGACGCCGAAGACGAGGGCGAAGAAGGCCAGCAGGGGCAGGGCTCCCGCCCAGCCCCTGGAACGCGAGCGGGTCATCCCGAGATCGCGGCGTCCCAGCCGCTGGCCAGCTTGGCCTTGGCCGCGTCGACCTGCTCGGGCGTGGGGAACTCGGGCGTGCCCTCGACCTGGGGCAGCTTCTCGGCCAGCGCCTTGTCCACCGTGCCGTCGGAGGTCATGGACGGCAGCAGCACCGGACGGGCGAAGCCCTTGAGGTAGAGGTTCTGGCCCTCGGCGCTGTACAGGTACTCCTGCCACAGCCTGGCCGCCGCCGGGTGCGGGGCGTCCTTGTTGACGGCCTGGGCGTACATCTGGAAGTACTTGCCGTCGGTCGGCACGTTCACCTTCCAGTCGAGGCCCTTGGCGGACATCTGGGGGGCGTAGGCGGCGTTGTTGTAGTCCCAGTCGATGCTGATCTGGGTCTCGCCCTTCTCGATGGTCGCCGGGGTCGTCTCGACCGGGTTGTAGTTGCCGGCGTCCTTGAGCTTCTTGAAGAAGTCGATGCCGGGCTGGATGTCGTCGAAGGAGCCGCCGCTCGCGATCGCGGCGGCGTACACGCCGGCGAAGGCCGAGCCGGACTTGGTCGGGTTGCCGTTCATCGCGACCTTGCCCTTGTACTCGGGCTTGAGCAGGTCGGCGTAGCTGGTCGGGCAGTTGGCGATCTTCTTGGCGTCGCAGCCGATCGAGACGTAGCCGCCGTAGTCGTTGGTCCAGAGCCCGGTCGGCTCCTTCTGGCCCTCGGGGATCTTGTCGAACGCCTGCACCTTGTACGGCGCGAACAGCCCTTCCTTGGCGCCGCTGATGGCGAACGACTGGCCGAGGTCGAGCACGTCGGGGGCGCGGTCCTGGCCCTTGCGGGTCTTGACGGCGTTGATCTCGTCCGCGCTGGCCGCGTCGGGCGTCTCGCTCTCGATCTTGATGCCGTACTTGGCCTCGAACGACTTGATGATCTCGCCGTAGTTGGCCCAGTCGGGCGGCAGCGCGATGACGTGGAGGTTGCCCTCCTTCTTGGCGGCCTCGACGAGCTTGTCGAAGCCGCCGAAGTCGGCGGCCGAGGCGGCGGTCGCCGCGTTCGCCCCGCCTTCGGCCGTCTTGGTGGTCTGCTGGCTGCTCGGGGCGGCGCCACACGCCGCGGTGACAACGGTAAGGGCCGCGATGACGCCGGCCGTACGGGCGCGAGGTGTGAACACGTCGCCTCCACTCTCCGGGGGGTGTGGAAAGAACCTAAGGGAACTTGTACAAACAAGCGAGCACCAGTAAGTCGCATAAACATTGCTCTTTCATGAATGGAGAGGGTCGCGAATGGTTGCGCGCTATGAACGGATAGCCGCTGAGCTGCGTGATGACATCCTCACGGGCGCGTACCCGGTCGGCTCCCAGCTCCCGAGCGAGGCCGAGCTGGCCACCCGCCACCGTGCGGCGCGCGGGACCGTGCGGCAGGCGGTGGCCGTGCTGGTCGCCGAGGGGCTGGTGGGGTCGCGGCAGGGCGCCAGGCGCATCGTGCTCGGCAACGCGCGCAGCCAGAGCTTCGCCGAGCTGCACAGCTTCGCCCAGTGGGCCAGGGCCAACGGCTACCGCATCGGCGGCCAGGTGGTCTCCCAGCGCCGCCGGTCCGCCACCGCGCCCGAGTCCGCCAGGCTCGGCGCGGGCGAGGGTGTGGGCGAGGTGCTGGAGGTGCTGCGCCTGCGCTCGCTGGAGGGTGAGCCCGTCCTCGTCGAGCGGACCGTCTACGCCGGCTGGGTGGCCCCCGCCGTCGAGGCGCTCCCCGCCGACTGCGCGTCCGTCACCGAGGCCCTGTACGACTCCATCGGCCTGATCTTCGCCTACGGCGAGCACCTCATCGACGCCGTGCCCGCCGGGGCCGAGGACGCCCGGCTGCTGGGCGTGCGGCGCGGCAGCCCGCTCCTGCGCCAGCGCCGCGTCACCACCACCCACGAGGGCCGGCCGGTGGAGTCCTCCGACGACAGGTACCGGGCGGGCAGCGTCACCTTCAGCATCCGCAACTCGATCGGCGCCAACCCCCTGACAAGACGGGCGGGTGACTTGCGCTTCGGGCCGTAAGAACATATGTTCGATACATAAGCACGCCCGTCTTCCCCCGGGTGGCTCAGCAAACGAACCAGAGCCGCGGGGAGAAGCGTCTTGAGCAGACTCTATGGCGATCCGATAGAGGTGTGGACCAGAGACGGCGAGCCGACCCAATTCGTCTGGCGCGACCGGCTCTACCTCGTCCGCAACGTGCTCGACCACTGGGTCGTGGCGCGCGAGTGGTGGAAGACCGGCGAGGGCGACCCCGGCGAGCGCCGCTTCTGGCGGGTGGAGGCGAGCCCGGGGCGCGAGGTCGGCTCGTACGAGCTGCGCTACGACACCGCCGGGAACGGCTGGCTGCTGCTGCGGGCGTGGGACTGATGGCGCCCCCGTTCCCGCACCTCCACGTGGCCTCGGCGTACTCCATGCGGTACGGCACCGCCTTCCCGCGCGCCCTGGTGGACCGGGCGTCCGAGCACGGCATGGACATCCTCGCGCTGACCGACCGCGACGGGCTCTACGGCGCGGTCAAGCACGTCCAGGCGTGCGCGGACGCCGGGATCGCCCCCGTGGTCGGCGTGAACCTGGCGCTCGACGTCCCGGCCTCCACCCCGGCGCCCGGCCTCCGACCGCCGCGGCCGAGGACCGGTCCCGGCGCCGAGGACCGGGTCACCGTGCTGGCCCGCGCCGGCGGCTGGTCACGGCTGTGCCGCCTGGTCACCGCCGCGCACGCCGCCGGGGAGCGCGGCGCGCCCAAGGTGACCCGCGAGCTGCTCGGCGCCTGGGCCGGGCCGCAGGGCGGCGACCACGGGTTCGGTGCCGAGGACGGGCTCGTGGTGCTGCTCGGGCCGCGCTCCGACGTCGGCCGCGCGATCGCCGAACGCCGCGACGAGCACGCCAGGACGCTGCTCGGCCTGTGGCGCGCCGCCGTCCCCGGCGTGGTGATCGAACTGGTCGACCAGTACGGCTTCCGCGACGCCACCACGGCCGTCCGCATGCTCGGCCTGGCCGAGTCCGCCGGCGTGCCGGCCGTGCTGACCAACGCCGCCCGCTACCTCGACCCGGCCGACCACCAGGTCGGGGACGTGCTCGACGCGGCCCGCCAGCTCGTCCCGCTGCACCCGCGGCACCTGGAACGCACCACCTCGCACGCCTACCTCAAGAGCACCAAGGAGATGTGGCAGGTGGCGGCCAAGGTCTGCGGCGCCGACCGGGAACGGGTGGCCCGGCTGCTGTTCACCACCAGGCGCCTGGCCGAGGCGTGCTCGATGGACCCGCTGCGGCTGCTCGCGCTCAGGAACGACCCGCCCGACCTCAACCTGCCCGAGATCGGCCGCGACCCGGTGCCGCTGCTGCGCAACCGCGTCGAGGACGGCCTGGTCAGGCGCGGCCTCGACCGCTCGCCGCAGGCCAGGGAACGCCTGCGGGCCGAGCTGGACGTCATCGAGCGCAAGCGCCTGTCCGGGTACTTCATCGCCGTGGCCGGCATCACCGACATGATCCGCGGCATGGACATCCGCTGCGCCATCCGCGGCTCGGGCGCCGGCAGCCTGGTCAACTACCTCATCGGCATCGGCGAGGTGAACCCGCTCGAACACGGCCTGCTCATGGAGCGCTTCCTGTCGGAAGGACGCGTCGGCCTGCCCGACATCGACGTGGACGTGGAGTCGGCCCGCCGGCTCGACTGCTACAAGGCCGTCTTCGAACGCTACGGCGAGGCCCGCGTGGCCTGCGTGTCCATGATGGAGACCTACCGGGCGCGCAGCGCCATCAGGGACGTCGCCGGCGCGATGGGCCTGCCCCCGCACGAGATCGACGCCATCGCCAAGGCGTTCCCGCACATCAGGGCCAGGCAGATCACCGCGTCCCTGGCCGACCTGCCCGAGCTGCGCGAGAGCCGGCTCGGCGAGGCCGGGCTCGACCGGGTGTTCCGGCTGGCCGAGAGGCTCGACGGGCTGCCCAGGCACATCGCGCTGCACCCGTGCGGCGTGCTGGTCGGCAACTCGGGCCTGCGCGACAGGACGCCGGTGGAACGCAGCCTGCTGGAGTTCCCGATGTCCCAGTTCGACAAGGACGACGTGGAGGAGGCCGGCCTGCTCAAGCTGGACGTCCTGGGCGTGCGCATGCAGTCGGCCATGGCGTACGCGCTGAGCGAGGTCAAACGCGTGGACGACATCGAGGTCAGGCTGGACGAGCAGACCGGCGACGACCCCGGCGTCGAGTACGTCCCGCACGACGACCAGGAGACCTACGACATGATCTGCGCCAGCCGCACGCTCGGCTGCTTCCAGATCGAGTCGCCGGGCCAGCGCGAGCTGGTGGCCAAGCTGGAGCCGCGCCGGATGCACGACCTGATCGTGGACATCTCCCTGTTCCGGCCGGGGCCGGTCAACTCCGACATGGTCACCCCGTACCTGGAGGCCAGGCACGGGTGGCGGCGGCCGTACTACCCGCACGAGCGGCTGCGCGAGGCGCTGAAGGAGACGCACGGCGTGGTCGTCTTCCACGAGCAGGTGCTGAAGGTCATCTCGGTCATGACGGGACGCGACCTGTCCTTCGCCGAGACGTTGCGGCGCACCCTGGACACGCCGGCGGGCCGGGAGCGGGTGCGCAAGGCGTTCGTGCCGCTGGCCAGGGCCAACGGGTTCGGCGACGCGGCGGTGGAGCGGGCCTGGAAGGTGCTCGACGCGTTCGGCGCGTTCGGGTTCTGCAAGGCGCACGCGGCGGCGTTCGCGCTGCCCACCTACCAGTCGGCCTGGCTCAAGCGGCACCACGCGGCGGCGTTCTTCGCCGGGGTGCTCACCCACGAGCCCGGCATGTACCCGTCGCGCGTCATCATCGACGAGGCCCGGCAGTGCGGGGTCGAGATCCTGCCGCTCGACGTCAACGGGTCCGGCAAGGACTGGCGGGTGGAGCGGCTCGGCCCGCGTCCGCCGCTGCGGCTGCGGGTGAGCCCGTCGGAGCTGGGGGAGGAGCGGCGTCCGGTGCGGCAGGAGTTCCGGATCGGGGAGATCGGCCGCGGTTACGCGCTGCGGGTGCCGTTCTCGGCGATCAAGGGGGTGAGCGAGGCGGAGGTCGAACGCATGGTGGCGGGGCAGCCGTACACGTCGCTGGCCGACTTCTGGGACCGGGCCCGGCCCTCGCGTCCGACCATCGAGCGCATCGTCCAGGTCGGCGGCCTCGACGCGCTGCACGGCCTGCGCCCGGGCGGTCCCCGCTGGCGTCCGGGAGAGCTGACCCGGCGTGACCTGATCGCCCAGGTGGGCGCGCTGGAACGGGCGTCGTCGATCGGCGTGCGCTCGGCCGCGCCCCGGTCCAGGCGCTACACCGCGGCGGCGCCCCGCCCCCGGGCCGAGCAGCCGTCCACGCAGCTCCCGCTCGGCTTCGGCGAGCACCTGCCGCCCGGCGAGCTGCCTGAGATGACGGAGACGGAGATGGTCGAGGCCGAGCTGGAGATCCTGGGCATCGACGTCAGCCGGCACGTCATCAGCTTCCACGACGAGCTGCTCGACGCGCTCGGGGTCGTGCGCTCCAAGGACCTGCTCGCCCAGCGCAACGGCGCGGAGGTGCTGGTCGCCGGGGTGAAGGTGGCCACCCAGACGCCCGCCGTGCGCTCGGGGCAGCGGGTCATCTTCACCACCCTCGACGACTCGACGGGCCCGATCGACCTGACGTTCTTCGAGTCGGTGCAGGGCAGGTGCGCGGCGACGGTGTTCGGCTCGTGGCTCATGCTCGCCAGGGGAGTGGTCCGCCGTACGGGGGCCCGCGCGGTCTCCATGCGCGCCGTGGACTGCTGGAACCTGACCGACCTGGACGCGCTGTGGCGCGCGGAGGGCGTCGAGGCGGTCCGCGCCCTGCTCGACCAGGCCCCGGAGCAGTCGCAGGGCGTCGGCGGACGGAAGATCGAGTACGCCAACGGCTTCCGGCTCTCGCCCTACTCCGACCTCGGCCCCGCCATCGCCGCCCCGCCCCGGCAGCTCTGGCACGCCAGCCCAGGCAGCTCGGGCCCGACGGCGGCCTGACCCGGCAGCTTCTGACCCGACAGAGCCCGCGTGGCCGCCACGGCTAGCCGGTGTGGCCGAACGGGGTCGAGCCCTGGGCGGGCCGGGTGGTCAGGCGGGTCACGACCTCGGGGCCGGGCGCCGCCTCGGCGACCGCCTCGCGCAGCCGTCCGGCCACGTCGAGCCGCTGGACGCGGGTGACCTCGCGGACGGTGGCGGCGCACAGCAGGGCCGCCGTCACCGCGCCGGCCAGCTCCAGCAACCCCACCCCGGTCAGCCCGTCGGAGGAGGACTCCAGCGGCAGGCGGACCGTGATCAGCGTCAGCATGGCCAGCCAGCTCAGCCACCACGCCGTCAGCAGCGCGAGCCACCGCCCGCGCCGCCCGGCCGGCGGCTTGGCCCGCTGCCACACGTCGTCGACCAGCAGCGCGGGCGCGACCAGGTTGACGACGGGGATCAGCCAGGCGGCCGCGACCGGCCCGGTGGGGCTGGAACGGTCCTTGACCTGGCGGGCGCGCACCAGCCAGGTCACGTAGGCGGCCGCGGCGGCGACGGAGGTGCCCGCGACCAGCATCATCAGCACCGCGAACATCGTCACCGCCCCCACGACCGCCTCGGCCTGCGCCCCGTGGGGACGGCCGCCGAACGCGGCGAGCTGGACGGCGAGATGACGGCCGCTGGACCGCTCGAAGACCACGAGGGCGCCCAGGGAGAGGACCTGCGCGGTGAGCGTCACGTAGACGGCGGAAGCTGCTTTGGTTGGCGGTGCCTGGGCGTAGCGCACGATGTTCTCCCCCCGGGCCATGCGCTGAGGTTCTGACTCACTTGTATCCCGTGAGCACCGCTGTTAATCAGCTCACCACGCCGGATTCCCACGCCCAAGCTGCGATTCCCACTCGATTGCGGACACCGAGTTTGGCCTGGATGCTGCCGAGGTGCGTTTTCACCGTCGACAGCGACACGAACAGCTCGGCGGCCACCTCCTGGTTGGTGCGTCCCCTGGCCACCAGGCGCACGACGTCCAGCTCGCGGTCGGTCAGCGCGCCGTTCGGCGGCTCGGCCGCCCGCCTGGGCTGGGTCAGGTGCTGCAGCAGCCGTACGGTGACCGACGGCGACACCAGCGCGTCCCCGCCGGCGGCCGCCCTGACCGCCTCGATGAGCAGCGTGGGGCCGCTGTCCTTGAGCAGGAAGCCGGTGGCCCCGGCGCGCAGCGCGCCGTAGACGTACTCGTCGAGGTCGAAGGTGGTGACGATGACCACCCGCATCGGGTTCTCCACGCCCGGCCCGGACAGCACGCGGGTCACCTCCAGCCCGTCGAGCTTGGGCATCCTGATGTCGAGCAGGCACACGTCCGGCCGCAGCCGCCTGGCCTCGGCCACGGCCTCGGCGCCGTCGGCCACGGCGGCCACGACCTCCATGTCCGGTTGAGCGTCCAAGATCATTTGAAAGCCGGTGCGTACCAGCTGCTGGTCGTCGGCGATGAGAACCCGAATAGTCACGGCTCAACTCTAAGGATCAGCCGTTCGGCCGAGGCCGAAATGGACGCACGGCCGATCCGCCGGCACCCCCTGTCCCGGAAGGCTGGAGCCCATGAACGACGTGCTTGTTGGACGAGCCCTGGCCAAGCGGTTCGGGCAGACGGTCGCCCTGGGCGGCGTGGACATCACGGTACGGGCGGCCGAGGCCGTGGCCATCATGGGCCCGAGCGGTTCCGGCAAGTCGACCCTCCTCCACTGCCTGGCCGGGATCATGAAGCCGGACGACGGCGAGGTCCACCTGCTGGGCCAGCGCATCGACGCGATGGGCGAACGCCAGCGCAGCGCCCTGCGGCGCACCCGCTTCGGCTTCGTCTTCCAGTTCGGCCAGCTCCTGCCGGAGCTGCCCGCCGAGGAGAACGTGGCGCTCCCGCTCATGCTGGGCGGCGTGCCGCGCGCCCAGGCCGTACAGCAGGCGCGCGAGTGGTTCCCGCTGCTCGGCCTGCACCAGATGGAGGCCCGGCGGCCCGGCGAGCTGTCCGGCGGCCAGGCCCAGCGCGTGGCCATCGCCAGGGCGCTGGTGAGCAAGCCCGCCGTGGTCTTCGCCGACGAGCCCACCGGCGCGCTCGACCAGCAGACCGGCCAGGACACGATGCGCCTGCTCACCGAGGCGACCAGGCACAACGGGGCCTGCCTGATCGTCGTCACGCACGACCCCAACGTGGCCGCCTGGTGCGACCGCACGGTCGAGGTCCGCGACGGCCGCCTGCTCGCCCACGGGGTGACCGCGTGAACTTCGACCTGACCTGGCGGCTGCTCAAGGGCGGCGGGCGCAGGGGCATGCTGGGCACCTGGCTCACCTTCGGCGCGGTCGCGGTGGCCACGGCGCTGCTGCTGTTCGCCGTCGCCGCGAACGTCGCCTTCGACGCCAGGGCCGACCGCAGCGCCTGGCGCAACCCGGTGGCGGCGGCCCAGAAGGACGCGGCGGTCGCCGTCGAGGCGAGCCGCTTCGACTACGTGGGGGACCAGGCGATCACCGTCGTCGACCTGGCCGCGCTCAAGCCGGGGGCGCCCGCCCCGCCCGGCATGCCGCACTTCCCCGCGCCCGGCGAGGTGTGGCTGTCGCCCGCCCTGTCCGAGCTGGCCGCCCGGCTGCCCGCCGACCAGCTCGCCAAGCGCTACCCGGCGCCGAAGGGCGTGCTGGGCCCGGAGGCGCTGGTCCAGCCCGAGGAGCTGGTCGCGGTCGTCGGCCACGCCCCGGACTCGCCCGCGATGACCGCCGAGCGCAGCGACGACTGGATCCTCGGCAAGCCGCCGGTCAAGGTCGCGACCCTGGCGGGCACGCCCAGCGAGGACGCCACCGCGTACCAGGTGCTGGCGCTGATCGCCAGCGTGCTCATGGTCGTGCCGCTGCTGGTGTTCGGCGGCGCGGCGGCCAGGCTCACGGTCGCCCGGCGCGACCAGCGGCTGGCCGCGCTCAGGCTGGTCGGCGCCACGCCGGGCCAGGTGATCGGCATGACGGTGGCCGAGGCCGTGCTGGTGGCCTTCGCCGGGGCGCTGGCCGGGGCCGTCGCGTTCGGGGCGGCCGTGCCGCTGCTGGCGCGCATCCCGATCCAGGGCGGCACCTGGTTCGTCGCGGACCTGTTCCCGAACCTGCTGATCCTGGCCGGCGTGCTGGTCGCGGTGCCGCTGCTGGTGGGGGTGTCGGCGGTGGTC
Source organism: Nonomuraea sp. NPDC047529 (assembly GCF_040642995.1). NCBI lineage: Bacteria > Bacillati > Actinomycetota > Actinomycetes > Streptosporangiales > Streptosporangiaceae > Nonomuraea > Nonomuraea sp. NPDC047529. The sequence goes on from NZ_JBEYTJ010000026.1 coordinate 38,427, forward strand.
GGGCTGCGCCGGGTCGTGGTCAGCCCGCTGGGCGTGGCCAAGCGGGAGACGCCGCCCGGCATGCGGTTCGTCCGCGTCCTCGCGCTGCTCGCGGTGCTGGCCGCGTTCCCGCTGCTCACCAGGGGGACCAGCGTGGCGATCGTGGCCGTGGCGCTCGGACTGGCGTTCCTGTGCCTGAACCTGGCCGGCCCGTGGGTGGTCGGCCTCATCGGCAAGGTCGCGGCCGGGACCGCGCGCCGGCCCGCGCGGCTGCTGGCGGCCCGCAGGCTCGTGGACGATCCGCGCTCGGCCTGGCGGACCGTCAGCGGCGTGGCCCTGACCGGCTTCGTGGCCGGGTTCCTCGGCCTGCTCAGCCCCGGCGCGTTCGGCGGGGACACCGGGCCCGCCCAGCTCAGCGTCGCGGCGCCGGTGGGCGAGGTGTCGAAGGTGGCCGACCAGGCCCGCGACCGGCTCGGCCGGGCGGGCATCACGGCCACGGTGAAGACCACCAAGCACACCGTGGTCGCGGCGCTCGGCAGCGGCGCCGACGACGTCGTGGTCGACCGGGCGCGCACCGTGCTGAGCGATCTCGTGCCGGGGCACACCCCGACGACGAAGGCCGACGACCAGCGCTTCGGCCTGCAGATCCTCGCCGACGTGCGCGTAGGCACGATCGTGGTGCTGTCGGTGTCGTTCCTCGTGGCGATCGCCAGTGCGGGGATCACCGCGGCGTCGTCGGTGCTGGACCGGCGGCAGACGTACGCGCTGCTGCGGCTGGCCGGCACGCCCCTGGAGGTCCTGGACCGGGCCCGGCGGGCCGAGACGCTGATCCCGATGGCCGTGATGGGCGGCGGCGCGATCCTGGTGGGCGCGTTCTGCGCGATACCGTTCATGATCGGCGGGATCAGCACGACCGGGGTGGTCACGCTGCTGGTCTGCGTAGCCGCGGGCTTCGGGGGCGTGATCGGCGCGGGCGCGCTGAGCAGGCCGCTGCTGCGCTCGGTGACCGACGACCCGGCGCCGCGCCCGGACTGACCACCCGGACCGGGTGTCCGAACCGGCCGCTCAGCCGAGCACGAGGTCGCGGACCGTGCGCAGCGACTGCTCGTCGCGCGGTCCCATGACCAGCAGGCTGGTGACCGGGCTCTTGTGCCACAGGTCGAGCCGTTCCCTGATCCGGCCGGGCGGGCCGACGAGCGAGATGCCGTCGGCCAGCTCGTCCGGGATCGCCCGGAACGCCTCGTCCTTGCGGCCGGCCAGGTAGAGGGCCTGGATGTGCTCGGCGGCTTCGGCGAAGCCCATGCGGCCGATGATGTCGGCGTGGAAGTTGCGCTGCTTGGCGCCCATGCCGCCGATGTAGAGCGTCAGCATCATCTTGACGCCGTCGAGGGCGGCCCTGACGTCGTCGGAGATGACGACCATCACCATGGCGGCGATCTCGAAGCCGGGGCTCCGGGCCGCCAGCGCGTCGCCGTACATCTCCTCGATCCGGCCGGGGAAGGCGAACAGCGGCAGCCAGCCCTGCGCGATCTCGGCCGCCAGGGCGACGTTCTTCGGGCCCTCCGCGCCGAGGTAGACGGGGATCTCGGGGCGCAGCGGGTGGGTGATGAGCTTGAGCGGCTTGCCCAGGCCGCCCGCCAGGGGGAGCGGGTAGTGCTCGCCGTCGCTGGTCACGGGCTCCTCGCGGCGCCACACGCGGCGCATGATCTCGACGTACTCGCGGGTCCTGGCCAGGGGTCTGGCGAACGGCTGCCCGTACCAGCCCTCCACCACCTGCGGGCCGGAGGCGCCGAGGCCGAGCAGCAGCCGCCCGCCGGTCAGGTGGTCGAGCGTCATCGCGGTCATCGCGGTGGTGACCGGCGGGCGGGCCGAGATCTGCGCCACCGACGTGCCCAGCTTGATCCGGCTCGTACGCGCGCCGTACCAGGCCAGGGGCGTGAACACGTCGCTGCCGTATGCCTCGGCGGTCCACACCGAGTCGTAGCCGAGGCGTTCGGCGGCCAGGACGGTCTCCGTGGCGTCGTCGGCGCCGCGCTGCCAGTAGCCGAGATTCAGGCCGAGCTTCATACGCACCTCCGGAATAAAGTTCCATTACCGACGCCGCAGTGTCAATGCGTGATCCTCCGGGGAGATCAGACATTGTGCTCAAGAGTCTCTGTCGTCTCTTCTGCCTGCTGCTCCTGCTGTCGCCGGCGGCCGAGCCGACGATGGCCGTGAGCGCCGCGCGGCCGAACATCGTGTTCGTGATGGCCGACGACCTGGAGAGCGGCGTGCTGCCCTACTTTCCGACCATCACCTCGGAGCTGGTCGCCAAGGGCGCCTCCTTCGACCACTTCTTCGTGACGAACTCCTGGTGCTGCCCTTCGCGCACGTCGATCCTGCGGTCCCAGTACGTCCACAGCCATGGCGTCCTGACCAACACCGCCCCCGAAGGGGGGTTCGACCGCTTCCATTCGCTGGATCTGGAACGTTCCACGATCGGCACGTGGATGCAGCAGGCCGGCTACCGCACCGCGCTGATGGGCAAGTTCCTGAACCACTATCCCGGCGCGACCGCCGACGCCGCGTACGTGCCGCCCGGCTGGGACGAATGGGACGTCCCGGTCCGCAAGCTCTACGAGGAGTACGGCTACCGTCTCAACGAGAACGGCGACCTGTACGACTACGGCTGGTCGGAGCAGGACTACCTGTCCGACGTGCTGGCGGCCAAGGCGAGCGACTTCATCACCGGCTCCGACGACCCGTTCTTCCTCTACCTGACGCCCATCGGCCCGCACAACCCGGCCAACCCGGCGGTCCGGCACGTCGCCGACCTCCCCGAGGTCGGCGCGCCGCGCACGCCGTCGTTCAACCAGGTCGACGTGAGCAAGGAGCCGCTGTGGCTGCGCTCCCTGCCCCCGCTGAGCCAGGAGGACATCGACCGGGTCGACGAGCGCCACCGCCGGAGGCTGCGCTCGATGCTCGGCGTGGACGACCTGGTCCGATCGGTGGTCGAGACGCTGCGCGCGTCCGGCAAGCTCGACAACACCTACATCGTCTTCACCTCCGACAACGGCTTCCATCTCGGCACGCATCGGCTCACCCAGGGCAAGACGACGCCGTTCGAGGAGGCGATCAAGGTCCCGTTCGTGGTGCGCGGGCCGGGGATCAAGCCGGGCTCGACGATCGGGCAGCTCGGCGCGACCGTCGACATCGCGCCGACGATCGCCGCGCTGGGCGGGGCCGCCGTGCCGTCGTTCACCGAGGGGCGCTCGCTGGTGCCGCTGCTGCGCGGCAGCCCGCCCGCCCAGTGGCGCAGGAACGTGCTGGTCGAGTTCAACAGGCCGGTCAACCGGTCGTCGGCGGCCCAGACGCCGGTGCCCTCCTACCAGGCGCTGCGCACCGACCGCTACACCTACGTCAGGTACGACACGGGGGAGCGGCAGCTCTACGACCTGACCGCCGACCCGTACCAGCTCGACAACCTCGCGGCCACCGCCGACCCGGCGCTGCTGCTCGGGCTCGACACCCGGCTCCAGGCGATGCGGGCCTGCTCGGGCGCCGGGTGCCGGGAGGCCGACCTGCGTCAGTGACCGGGGAACAGGGCGGGGTAGGCGTGCGCCAGGTGGTCGGTGACCGCCTGCTGGGCCTCGTCCGGGTCGCCGGCCGCGATGGCCGCGCGGATGCGCTCGTGGTCGGCGCGCAGGACGGACGGGTCGCCGAGGCGTTCGACCGCCTCTATGGCGTTCCTGCGCATCGCGTCCCGGAGTGAGCGCATGATGGCGGCGATGAGCCGGTTGCCCGAGGCGTCCGCGATCGCGCAGTGGAAGGCCGTGTCGTGCTCCACGAACTCCTCGGCCGTGCCCGCCCGGTCCATGCCCTCGATCGCGGCGTCCAGCGCCGGGGTGCCGGCCCGGGTCGCCGCCGCGTGCGCGGCCGACCAGCGTTCGATCATCAGCCGGGCGTCCACGACCTCGCGCTGCTCCAGGGTGGCCAGGCCCAGGTTGAGCCGGAGCAGGTCGGTCAGCGCGGTGTCGGGCCGCGAGGTCAGCACGGCCCCCGCGTCCGGTCCCCGTCCCACCTGCGAGGACACCACGCCCAGGGTCTCCAGGACGCGCAGCGCCTCGCGTACGGACGAGCGGCCGACGCCCAGTTGCTCGGCCAGCCGGCGTTCGCCCGGCAGCCGGTCGCCCACGGTCAGGCCGTCCTCGGCGATGCGCCGTTCGATCTGGGCGAGCACGTCCTCGAACGCCCGTGTGCGTTTCACCGATGCCTCCCCGGTGCTGGCCCGGAACAGTGTGGTTGGGTATGGTCTGACCATACAGTGGTCAGACCATTCATTGGGAGAGTCGTGCGAGTCGCCCTGTTCATCACCTGCGTGAACGACACGCTCTTCCCGGGCACCGGCAAGGCCGTCGTGTCGCTGCTGCGCAGGCTGGGCTGCGACGTGGACTTCCCCGTCGCCCAGACGTGCTGCGGGCAGATGCACGTCAACACCGGTTACCGGGCGGAGGGCGTGCGGCTGGCCAGGAAGTTCACCGAGGTGTTCGCCGGGTACGACGCCGTCGTGGCGCCGTCCGGGTCGTGCGCGGCCATGGTGCGCGAGCAGTACCCGAAGCTGGTGCGGCCGGGCAGCAGGGGCGCGGCGGCCGTGGCCGAGGTCGTGCCCAAGGTGTACGAGCTGAGCGAGTTCCTGCTGGACGTCCTGAAAGTCGACGACGTTGGCGCATATTTCCCGCACCGGGTGACATATCACCCGACGTGCCATTCGCTGCGCGGGCTGCATCTCGGCGATCGGCCCACCCGGCTCCTGCGGAAGGTCCGGGGCCTGGAGCTCGTGCCGCTGCCCGGCGCGGAGGAGTGCTGCGGCTTCGGCGGCACGTTCGCGGTCAAGAACCCGGCGGTGTCGGCCGCCATGGGGGCCGACAAGGTGCGCGGCATCCTCGACACGGGCGCCGAGGTGATCTGCGCGGCCGACAACTCGTGCCTGATGCACATCGGCGGCACCCTGAGCCGCCAGAAGACGGGAGTCAGGACGATGCACCTGGCGGAAATCCTCGCAGCCACGGAAGAGACCCCATGAGCGCAACATTCCTCGGCATGCCCGGAAATTTCCCGAAAAATGCGGCGAAAGCCGTGGAGGACTCGCAACTCCGGTTCAACCTCCGGAAAGCCACTCACACCATTCGCGGCAAGCGCGCCGCCGTCGTCGGCGAGCTGCCCGACTGGGCCGAGCTGCGCGCCGCCGGCAAGGCCGTCAAGGACCACACCCTCCGCCACCTCGACCGCTACCTGCTCCAGCTTGAGGAGGCCGTCCGGCGGGCGGGCGGCACCGTCCACTGGGCCAGGGACGCCGACGAGGCCAACCGCATCGTCGGCGACCTTGTCGCGGCCACCGGCGAGACCGAGGTGGTCAAGGTCAAGTCGATGGCCACCCAGGAGATCGGGCTCAACGAGGCGCTGGCCCGGCGCGGGATCACCGCGTACGAGACGGACCTGGCCGAGCTGATCGTGCAGCTCGGGGACGACTTCCCCAGCCACATCCTGGTCCCCGCGATCCACCGCAACAGGTCGGAGATCCGCGAGATCTTCCTCGACCACATGCCCGGCGCGCCCCCCGGCCTCACCGACGAGCCGCCCGCCCTGGCCGAGGCCGCCCGGCTCCACCTGCGCGAACGCTTCCTCAAGAGCAAGGTCGCCGTCTCCGGCGCCAACTTCATGATCGCCGAAACCGGCACGCTGGTCGTGCTGGAGTCGGAGGGCAACGGCCGCATGTGCCTGACCCTCCCCGAGACGCTCATCAGCGTCGTCGGCATCGAGAAGCTCCTGCCGTCCTGGCAGGATCTGGAGGTCTTCCTCCAGCTTCTTCCGCGCAGCTCCACAGGTGAGCGGATGAATCCGTACACCAGCACGTGGACCGGTGCCACCGAGGGCCAGGACTTCCACCTGGTGCTGCTCGACAACGGCCGCACCGACGTGCTCGCCGACGAGGTCGGCCGCCAGGCGCTGCGCTGCATCCGCTGCTCGGCCTGCCTGAACGTCTGCCCGGTCTACGAACGCGCGGGCGGCCACGCGTACGGCTCGGTCTATCCCGGGCCGATCGGGGCCATCCTCACCCCGCAGCTCAGGGGCATGTCCTCGGACCTGGACGCCTCGCTGCCGTTCGCCTCCAGCCTGTGCGGGGCCTGCCTGGAGGTCTGCCCGGTGGCCATCGACATCCCGGAGGTGCTGGTGGACCTGCGGGCCAAGGCGCCGCACGCGGCGGCCGAGCGCGCGGGCATGAAGGTCGCCGGCTGGGTGCTGGGCGACCAGGCGCGGCTGGCCAGGGCGCAGCGGCTGGCCGGCCGGCTGCGCCGGCTGGTTCCCAGACGGCGGCTCCCCGGCCCGCTGTCGGCCTGGACCGACACCCGGGACGTGCCGGACATCCCTGAAGAATCCTTTAGAGACTGGTGGGAGCGTGACGATGGGCGCGCGTGAGGAGATCCTGGCCAAGGTCAGGAAGGCGGTCGCGGGCGCGCCCGAGGTGGAGGTCGCCCGGCACTACCGGACCCGCCCGCAGGTGGACGACGTGGTGGGCCTGTTCGCCGAGCGGGTGCGCGACTACCGGGCCGTCGTGCACGTGCTCCCCGACGAGGAGGTGCCCGGCAAGCTGGCCGAGCTGGCCGAGGGCCGCCGGATGATCGTCCCGGACGGCTTCGCCTGGGCGGCGCCGAGCAGCCCGGAGGCCGGGACCGACCGGCGCTGGGACGCGCTGGACGCCGCCGACGGGGTGTTCACCGCCTGCGCGGTGGCCGTCGCCGAGACCGGGACCATCGTCCTCGACCACGGGCCGGGCCAGGGCGCCAGGGCGCAGACGCTGGTCCCCGACCACCACGTGTGCGTGGTGCGCGCCGATCAGATCGTGGCGGGCGTGCCCGAGGCGGTGGCCAGGCTCGACCCGGCCCGCCCGCTCACCTGGATCAGCGGCCCGTCGGCGACCAGCGACATCGAGCTGAACCGCGTCGAGGGCGTGCACGGCCCCAGGACGCTCGAAGTGATCATCAGCACCTGAGCGGCCGCCCTCGCAAATCGTCAGTATCTGAGCACGGCCGCCACGTCGTGCACGTCGTCGGTGAACCACAGCTCGGCGTCCGTCATGGCGGCCGCCCTGACCACGGCCGAGTCGGCGCGCTCCTCGACGGGGTGCTCCACGCCCCAGCGCCGCAGCTCGGCCGGGTCGGTGGCGAGCTGGGTGCCGCCGTCGCCGGTCCACACGTTCCGGTCGAGCGGGCCGGGCATGAGCACCGCGTGCACCCTGCCCTCGCGCAGGGCGTGCGCGACCTGGGACAGGCCCGCCGGCCCCGAGGACTCGCGGTGGCGGTCGAGCAGCTCGGCGCGGCGGCGGTCGAGCCAGTCGTCCAGCGCGCGCTCGACGTCCTCCTCGAACTGGCCGTGGTCGGAGCGGCTGCCGTGCTCGACCATCATCACCCGGTCGGCGGACTTGGTGCTGAGGTGCTGCAGCAGGTAGGAGCGCGACTTCGGCTCGCCGGCCACGATGATCAGCTCGGCGCCGATCCTGCGGACCTGCTCGTCGATCTCGCGGGCGACGGCGACCGCGTTCTTCTCCCACGTCTCCTCGGCGCCCCGCTCGTACCGCTTCTGCGACCAGCCGCCCTGGGCGGTCTTCTGCAGCGGCCAGTCGGCCGCCTCCACGGTGGTCGTGCGCGCCGCGCCGCCGCCGAAGACCGACAGCTCGGCCCCCGCGTGGTCCACGATGACCCGCAGGTGCGGCACGTTCTCGCCGCGCTGCATCAGCATCGGCGTGACGTGCGGCAGCGGCGACACGGTCGCCAGCTCGTACGGCGGCCGCGCCAGCGGCTCGGCCAGCACCACGGCCCCGTGCGTGGCGAACAGCGCCTGGCCGGGGGCCGGCCGGTTGGCGGCCACCTCCAGGGCGTCGATGGTGGCGGGGTCGGTCCCGTCGAGCTGGTCACGCACGCTGTGCCAGTGCGTCTCCCGCTGCGGCTCGGTGAGCGCGCCCAGATAGACCGAGGCGTACGGGCCGCGCCGCTCGTACAGCGGCCGGATGAAGTCGAGGCGCACCGGTCACCACCTCCGCTCTTCCAGGCCGAGCCCGAGGGCCTTGGCCACGTCGGCGATGTTCACAAAACGGCGGTCGGGAAGGGATTGCACCATGTCGGTCACCTGGTCAGGCGCGTCCACCTCCTGGGCGTGCTGGACCAGATCGTCCTTGGACGCGGGCCAATGGGTGTCGCTGAGCCACTTGGCCAGGTCGCTGCGGATGTCGACGCCCCGCCGGGTGATGCCTTGGGGGGTGCCGGGCTCGTGTCCGGGGGGGTACGACTGCAATGACTCCTCGCCGGGCCCGGGCATGGACTCGGTCTCCTTCCACTCCTCGGCGTGCGTGCTGCCGCCGCCGCGGACCATGCCCTCGGTCTCGTGTTTCTGCTGATCGTCCAGGCGCGGACCGTGCTTGTCGCTCCCACGTTCCATAGTTCCCTCACTCCTCTCGATCGGCCCCTACCCCCGCTTTCGTGGGCAAACATCGTGGGTGTGTAGGGTGCGCACGTGTTCGATCCCGATGCGCGCATAGCCGCCGGACGGCTCGTGCTGCGGCCGTTCGGTCCCCGTGACGCCGACCGTGTGAGGTCCGTGGTCGAGGCCGCAGTCGAGGCCGCGTCCGGCCCCGGGGACCGCTTCCTCCCGCCGGGCGCGCCCGTCCACCCCTCCGGCGTCGGCCAGTGGCTCACGCACGGCGTGCACGAGCTGTACCGCTCGCAGCAGGGCCTGCACCTGGCCATGACCGAGGCCGACGACCGCATCGTGGGCGCCATCAGCCTGTTCAAGACCTCCTGGACGGCGGGCACGACCGAGGTCGGCTACGGCGTACACCCGCTGTACCGGGGCCGCGGCTACGCGACCGAGGCCGTACGCGCCCTGACCGCCTGGGTGTTCGCCACCACCGCCCTGCGCAGGGTCGACCTGACCGCGAACCTGGACAATCCGGCCTCCCTGCGCGTCGCGTTCAAAGCGGGCTTCACCTGGGAAGGCGTGCTGCGCGCCGCCGTGCTGGAGGAGGACGGCCCGCACGACCTGGTCGTCCTCGGACGGCTGCGCGAGGACTCCGGCGAGCCCGCGCCCGCCCTGCCGAAGACCGAGCTGCGCACGCCCCGGCTGCTGCTCAGGCAGCCCAATCTCGCCGACGTCCCCGACCTGACCGCCACCGCCGCCGACCCGCTCACCCAGGCCAGGACCGGCGTCCCCCGCGACTACACCGAGGACCACGCCCGCGGCTTCATCGACATCTGCGAACGTATGCGGATGAGGGGCGCGGGCATCGCGTTCGCCGTGGAGGAGTTCACGACCACCCGTTTCGTGGCCAACGTGGACCTCAGGGACCTCGACTGGCACAACCGTACGGCCGAGGTCGGCTACATGACCGCCCCCTGGGCCCGCGGCCACGGCTACGCGGGCGAGGCCGTGACCGGCATCGCCCGCTGGCTGTTCGAGCGCCACGGCTTCCGCCGGCTGCAACTGCGGGCGGCGGTGTCGAACCCGGGCTCACAGCGCGTGGCGGAGAAGGCCGGCTTCACCCGCGAGGGCGTCGCCCGCGCCGCGCTCGGCGGCGAGGACCTGGTCGTCTACAGCCTCCTCCCGTCCGACCTGGCCTGAGGGCACGGCGGACTGGCCCCGCCGACCCATGGTGAAACCCGGCGTGAACCGTCACCCTGGGGATGAGGACGGTGAGGCTGAATGATCACGGTTGTCGGCTGGGACGGGGTCGAGCTGCCGGCCAGGGCCGCGGACAGGCTGCGTGAGGCGGAGCTCGTCGTCGGCCCCGCCGCCATTCTCGGCCGGCTCAGGGTCGAAGGACGGGCCGCGAACGACGGCGACCTGCTGCAAGCCCTCGACGGCCACCTCGGACAGGGCCGCGGGCCGGCCGTCGTGGTCGCCGAGGGCGATCCCGGCTTCTTCGGAGTCGTCCGCACGTTACGGGCGCACGGCCTCCGGCCGGACGTGCTCCCGGCCACCTCGCTGATCAGCCGCGCCTTCGCCTGCGCCGGGCTCAACTGGGAGGACGCCCTCGTCGTCGCCCCCTCCGGCCCAGGCCAGCTCGCCCGCGTGGTCAACGCCTGCCGCGCCCACCCCAAGGTCGCGCTGCTCGTCGCGCCCGGCGTCGGCCCCGCCGAGATCGCCAGGGAGCTGGCGCCGACCACGCCGCGCGCCCTGATCGTCTGCGAGGACCTCGGCGGCCCCGAGCAGCGCGTCACGCACAGCCGCATGGGCGAGGCCACCACCCGGCCCTGGAAGGACCCCGACGTGGTGCTCGTCATCGACCCGCTGCACCGGCCGGGAGAGCCCGGCTGGCTGGCCGGGGCGCAGCCGGGGCCGCCGGAGTGGGCGCTGCCGTCCGGGAAGGGGCTGCCCGCCGAGGTGCGGGCGTTCGTCCTGGCCAAGCTCGGTCCCCGGCTCGGCGACCTGGTCTGGGACGTCGGCGCAGGCGAGGGTGAGATCGCCGTCGAGTGCGCCAGGCTGGGCGCGGCCGTCGTGGCGGTCGAACGCGACCAGTCCGCCTGCGCCCGCCTGCGTTCCAACGTGCTGGCCCACGGCGTCAAAGTGGCTCTGACCAGGGGACAGGCGCCGGCCGCGCTCGAACCGCTGCCCGACCCCGACGCCGTCTACGTCGGCGGCGGCGGCGCCGACGTGCTCGCGGCCTGCGCCGCCCGCGGGCCCCGCGCGCTGGTGTGCGCGCTCGGCACGGTCGAGCGGGCCGTGGCCGTGCTCGCCCTGCTGCGCGAGCACGGCTACCGCGCCGAGGGCACGCGGATCCAGGCGTCCGGGCTGACGCTCGGCGCCGCCGGGTCGCACCGCCTGACCTCCGCCGACCCCGTCTTCGTGGTGCACGCCAGGCCCGTGCACGCAGCGTGACCTGTCCCCCACGGGCACGTATCGGTTATCCTCGCGTGACTTTGTCTACGCACCGGAGATTCCCTCAATGAAGCCGCCGCTCCTGCTGATCGGGCAGGGCTCGAACGATGACGCCTACGCCGCGGAGTTCGGCAGGTTCGTCCACCGGCTCCGCTGCCGCCTCGACCAGACGGCCGTCGACGTCTCCGGTGGCTACCTGGAACGCGCCACGCCGCGCCTGAGCGACTCCGTGGCGTCCCTGATGGCGCGCGGCCACCACCGTCTCGTCGCGCTGCCGCTCAGTCTCAGCAGGGTGGGCGAGGAGTTCCCGGCCGCGATGGCGCTCGAACAGCAGCGCCACCCCACCCTCATGTACGACTACGGCCGTCCCCTCGGCCCCGACCCGCGCGTGCTGGCGCTGCTGGCCGACCGGCTCGGCGAGGCCGCCGCCGAGATGGCCAGACCGCGCCCCCTGGAGCTGGTCGGCGCCCGGCCCCGGCTGCGCGCCGTGGACACGCCGGCCTTCGACGAAGCCCCCGGGCAGGTCGAGCCGGGTGAGACTGCGGTCGTGCTGGTCGGCGAGGGCTCGACCGACGCCGTCGCCAACGCCGAGGTCCACCGGGTGTCGCGGCTGTTCTGGGAGACGCACGCCTACGACTACATGACCGTCGAGACCGCGTTCGTCTCCGTGACGCCGCCCGGCGTGCCCGGCGGGCTCGAACGTTGCCGGCGGCTGGGCGCCAAGCGCGTGATCGTGGTGCCGTACCTGCTGTTCGCGGGCGGTCTGCTGGAGCGCGTGTGGGCGCAGGCCCTGGCCTACGGCGCGGGCCACCCCGACCTCGACATCCGCTGCGCCGAGGTGATCGGCGACTGCGAGACGCTGGCCGACGTCGTGATCGACCGCTACGAGGAAGCGCTCCAGCTCGTTCACTAAGTGGAGGTGTCCCGTGCTCGCCGAGACCCTGGCAGCCATCCGTCCCGCCGACCCCGAGGCGCTCGCCGAGGCCCGTGCCCACCAGGACCGGCTCACCAAGCCGCGCGGCGCGCTCGGGGCTCTGGAGGAGGTGGCCGTACGCCTTGCGGGCGCCTCCGGCGTCTGCCCGCCGCCCGTGCCCGAGCCGGCCGCCCTGGCCATCTTCGCGGCCGACCACGGCGTGCACGCGCGCGGCGTCAGCCCGTGGCCGCAGGAGGTCACCACGCAGATGGTCGCCAACTTCCTGGCCGGGGGCGCGGTCGCCAACGCCTTCGCCGCCCAGGTGGGCGCCTCCGTGACGGTCGTGGACGTCGGCGTCGCCGCCGACCTGCCCGACGCCCCCGACCTGATCAAGCGCAAGGTCGCGTACGGCACCGCCGACCTGTCCCGCGGCCCCGCCATGAGCGTCGACCAGGCCGTCAGGGCGCTGGAGGCGGGCATCGCGGTGGCCCAGCAGCTGATCGACAAGGGCGCCCGCTGCCTGATCACCGGCGACATGGGCATCGCCAACACCACCGCCTCGGCCGCGCTGATCTCCGTGTTCACCGGCAAGGACCCGGCCGAGGTGACCGGCAGGGGCACCGGGATCGACGACGAGACGTACGCGCACAAGGTGGACATCGTCCGCGAGGCGCTGCGCGTCAACGGCCTGCCGGGCGGCACCGGGCCGAGCGACGCCCTGCGCGCGCTGGCCGCCGTGGGCGGGTTCGAGCACGCGGCCATCGCGGGCTTCGTGCTGTGCGGCGCGGCGAACCGGGTGCCGGTGATCCTCGACGGCGTCATCGCCGGCTCGGCCGCCCTGGCCGCCGCCGCGCTCGACCCCCACGTCAGCGGTCACTGCGTGGCCGGTCACCGCTCGGCCGAGCCCGGCCACGCCGCCGCGCTCGACCACCTCGGGCTGCGCCCTCTGGTGGACCTGGAGCTGCGGCTCGGCGAGGGCACCGGCGGCCTGCTCGCGCATCCGCTGGTGTGCGCGGCCGTACGGGTGATGCACGACGTGGCGACGTTCGACTCGGCGGGGGTCACCGAGAAACCCGTGTGATGATGGGGGACACGTCAGACAGCACGTGAGGTGAGCAGTGTCCCGGTACGGTCCCATGTTCGGCCCCGACATCACGTTCCTCGGCGTCGAGCGCTGCGACCTCGCGGACCCGGCCAGTCATGCCGGCGCCGACGTCGTGATCATCGGCGCCCCCTTCGACGGGGGCACCTCCAACCGGCCGGGCGCCAGGTTCGGGCCGATGGCGCTGCGCCAGACCTGCTACCTGCCGCACAACGGGTCCCGTCCGAGCCTGGCCCTGCGCGTCGACGCCCTGCGCGACCTGAGGGTGTTCGACGCGGGCGACGTCGAGTGCTACTCCGGCGACGTCGAGGGCTCGCTGGCCGCCATCGAGGACGCGGTCCACCGGATCGCCTCCTCCGGGGCCGTGCCCGTGGTGCTCGGCGGCGACCACACCGTCGCGCTGCCGGACGCCCGGGGCACCGCCAGGGCGTACGAGCCGGGCCGCACGTCCATGATCCACTTCGACGCTCACGCCGACACCGGCGACATCGAGTTCGGCCACCTGCACGGACACGGCCAGCCGATGCGGAGGCTCATCGAGTCCGGCGCCATCCGGGGCGACAGGTTCCTGCAGATCGGGCTGCGCGGCTACTGGCCCGAGCCCGAGACGCTCGACTGGATGGCGGCGCAGCGCATGCGCTCGTACGAGATGACCGAGATCGTGACGCGCGGGCTGGAGGAGTGCCTGACGGAGTCGTTCACGATCGCGCTCGACGAGTGCGACCAGGTCTTCCTGTCCGTGGACATCGACGTCTGCGACCCCGGGCACGCCCCCGGCACCGGCACGCCCGAGCCCGGTGGCCTGTCGGCCAGGCAGCTCCTCGACGCCGTGCGCAGGATCTGTTACGAGCTGCCCGTGGCCGGGATGGAGGTGGTGGAGGTCTCGCCGCCGTACGACCACGCCGACATCACCGCGTTCCTCGGGAACCGCGTTATTCTTGAGGCACTCTCGGCCATGGCCAGACGCCGCAAAGACGCTCAGGGCGGGCCACGCTGGGACCCGTCGCAGCCTCTTCTTGACGGCCGTTGAGCCGTGTGCAGCGAACGACGCACGGTGAGCCGGTAGGTTTACCTCCGAACACAACCTTCGCGAACGGGAGATTCCCCCCATGGGTCCCTACCTCCTCGGCCTGCGGCTTTCCGGCCGCCGGGTCCTCGTCGTGGGCGGCGGCCGCGTCGCCCAGCGGCGTGTTCCCGCGCTGCTAGAGGCCGGTGCGGAGGTCACCGTCGTGTCCCCGGGCGTCACGCCTGCCCTCGACGACCTGATCGCGGCGGGCCGGGTCACCTGGCACCCGCGGCCGTACGAGGTCGGCGACTGCGACGGCGCCTGGCTCGTGCAGGCGTGCACCGACGACAGGGCCGTCAACACCGCGGTCGCCGCCGAGGCGGAGGCCAAGCGCGTGTGGTGCGTGCGCGCCGACGACAAAGATGCCTCCGCCGCCTGGACCCCGGCCTCCGGCCGGGTCGACGAGATCAGCGTGGCCGTCACCGCGGGCGGCGACCCGCGCAGGGCCGCGGGCATCCGCGACGCGGTCGTCGACGCGCTGCGCGACGGCACGGTCGACGCCCGGCGCAACCGCACCAAGCCCGTCGGCGTGGCCCTGGTCGGCGGCGGTCCCGGCGACCCCGGCCTGATCACCGTGCGCGGGCGGCAGCTCCTCGCCCAGGCCGACGTGGTCATCGCCGACCGGCTCGCGCCCCGGGCGCTGCTCGACGAGCTCGCCCCCGACGTCGAGCTGATCGACGCCGCCAAGGTGCCCTACGGCAGGTCGCTGTCCCAGGAGAAGATCAACGAGCTGCTGGTCGACCGGGCGAGGCAGGGCAAGTTCGTCGTCCGGCTCAAGGGCGGCGACCCGTTCGTGTTCGGGCGCGGCGGCGAGGAGATGATCGCCTGCGCCCGGGCCGGCATCCCCGTGCTCGTCGTGCCCGGCATCACCAGCGCCGTCGCGGTCCCGGCCGCTGCCGGGGTGCCGGTGACGCATCGCGGGGTCAGCCAGGAGTTCCACGTCATCTCCGTGCACGTCGCGCCCGACGACCCGGCCTCCACCGTCGACTGGCCCGGCCTGGCCCGTTCCCAGGGCACACTGGTGCTGATGATGGCCGTCGAGCGGCTGCCGAAGGTGGCCGAGGCGCTCCTTCGAGACGGACGTGCGCCGGAGACTCCCGTAATGGTGGTACAGGACGGTACCCTTCCGACCCAGCGGGCGGTAATCGCACCGCTTTCCACCGTGGCCGACCGCGTGTCCGCGGCTGGGATACGGCCTCCGGCGATCGTCATCGTCGGCGACGTCGTGCGGGTCGGCCAGGAGGTCGAGATGGTTCGAGCGGAGCGATTGCCGTGAACACCGCCATGGATGACGGGCGGCACGAGTCGTTGGGGGAGCAGACGTTGAGCTTCCGTCCGGTGACGGACGACGACCTGCCCGACCCCGGAAACCCGGCCCCTTCGTCCCCCGAGGCCCCCCAACCTCCTGCGGCCCCGCCGCCTCCCCCCACCGAAGGGCCGTCGTCCTCTTCGGGTTTGCCGTCGCGGTCTTCCGCTGAGCGGTCCTCCTCCGGGTTGCCGTCGCGGTCCTCTGCCGAACGGCTGCCGTCCGCTGCGGACGAGCCGTCGTCCTCCGCTGGCCGGCCCTCGCTCTTCCAGCGGCCGCCGCGTGCCGACGAGCCCGCCGCCCCGCCTCACCCGTCCGGGCCGCCGGCCTCGGCGTCGCAGGAGCCGGCCGCGCCGCAGCGGCCCTTCACGCGGCAGGTGCCCTCGGCGCCGCAACGGCCGTCCGCCGAGACGGAGACCGGCCAGCCCACCGGCCCCAGCCTCTTCACTCCGGCGCGTCCCGCCGAACGGCCCAGCCTGTTCACCCCGGCCCGCCCTGCCGAGCCGCGCGAGGGCAACGACCCGCGCCCGAGGCCGCCCGCCTTCTGGGAACGCGCCGCCCAAGAACCCGCCGCCCCCTCCCACCAGCCCGCCTCCCCCGAGCCGACCCCGGACGCGGAGCCTGACCCGGTGGCCGCGAGCCCGAACGCCGACGCGGATGACACCGGAGCCACCCCTTCCGACATCGAGCCCGAGCACGTCCCGGCCGACGCGGCTTCTGGCGACGACGACGCACCCCCGAACGACGCTCCGCTCGACCCACACCCCGAAGAGTTCTCACCACGGGATACGCACGACGAGACGGACACCACAGGCGACGACCGCCCGCCCACCACGGACGACCCCCTTCCCCACGTCGCCCCCGTCCCCGACGCGGCCGTCCCCTCCGAGGTGAGCGCTGCTTCTGACAGCGACCCCGACCTCGACACCGCTCCCGACGCTGACGTGGACACCGGCGCCCTCGCCGAGGCGACCGACCTCGAAGGCGAGGACGCCGACGCCGGTCCCGCCACTCAGGCCGACGCGGGATCCGACCCCGCTCCCGAAGCCGAAGCGGCGCCTTCTACGGAAGGCGAGGACGTCCCCGTCGAGGCGATCGCCCTTGACGACAACGACGGCGACCTCGACGACACCCCCGCCGACGACGAACCCAGCGACACCGCCACCACCGAAGCCACTGCCGCCACCGATGTCCCCGCCGACGCCGACTACCCCACCGACCCGGGAGACCTGGCGGAAGAGGAGTTCGACGTCGAGGCCGACACCGACAGCGACACCGACGAGGCGGCCGACGCGGACGCCGTGCCGGAGCCGGAAGATCCGCAGGGCGCGGAAGCAGGGCAGCGGGTCGAGGAGTTGCCCGCCGAGGTCGTCGAGGCCATGACGGCGGCACTGCGCGCGTTGCGCGAAAGCGTGTCCGACCTGCGCTTCAGCCTCGACCTGCCAGGAGCCGAGGAGGCCAGGCAGGCACGGGCCGACCTGCTCGCCCAGCTGGAGAACTACGTCCTGCCCAGGGTGCGCACCAACACCGCCCCCGCGCTGATCGTGATCGCGGGCTCCACCGGCGCGGGCAAGTCCACCCTGGTCAACTCCATGGCCGAGCGGAACATCTCCCGCACCGGAGTGCGCCGCCCGACCACCGGCACCCCGATCCTCGCCTGCCACCCCGACGACAGGAGCTGGTTCGCCGAGGGCGAGCTGCTCGCCGGCCTCGAACGGCTGGAGCGGCCGTCGCCCGACAGCGGCACGGACGGCCTGGTCGTCGTGTCCACCGAGAAGCTCCCGCAGGGCGTAGCGCTGCTCGACACCCCCGACATCGACTCGGTCGTCGAGGAGCACCACGAGATCGCGCACCGCATGCTCGACGCCGCCGACCTGTGGATCTTCGTGACCACCGCCGCCCGCTACGCCGACGCCCCCGCCTGGAACCTCCTGCGCCTGGCCAAGGAGCGCGGCGCCCGCCTGGCCATCGTGCTGTCGCGGGTGCAGCCGCGCTCGGCCGACGTCGTGCTCAAGCACTTCGTCCGCATGTTGACCGAATACGGCCTGGGCGACATCGACAGGTTCGTGATCCACGAGGCGACGGTGACCGACGGCAGGCTGCCCGACAGCGAGGTCACCGACCTGCGCCTCTGGCTGGCCGAGCTCTCCGTCGACGAGGCGCGCCGCGCGCAGGCCGTGCAGGAGACCCTGAACGGGGTGCTCAACAGCTTCCGCACCCGCGTGCCCGCGCTGGCCAGGCACCTGGAGGGTCAGGCGGTGTTCCGGGCCGAGCTGCGCAGCGACGTGGAGGCCGCCTACCTGGGCGCGCTGGCCGAGATCGACAAGGCGTCCAAGAACGGCTCGCTGCTGCACGGCGAGGTGCTGGCCCGCTGGCAGGACTTCGCGGGTTCCGGCGACCTCATGCGCTCGCTGCAGTTCGGCAGGGGCGGCAAGGCGGGCAGACAGACGCCCGAGCGGGTGCTGGCGTTCAAGGCGGCGATCCGGGCCGGGCTGGAGTCGATGATCGTCGCCGCGGCCAACCGCGCCGCCGAGGAGGTGGTCGCTCGCTGGCGGCACCGCTCGGAGCTGGGCGCCAAGCTCGTCGAAGGGCTGGACCGCCCGTCGGACAACCTTCTGCGGCACGCCGGGCGCGCCATCGCGTCCTGGCAGGATCACCTGAACGAGCTCGTACGGACCGAGGGCGTGACCAAGCGCTCGGTGTCCAAGCTCGTCTCGTTCGATCCCGACGCGCTCTCCCTGATCTTCACGGTCGCCATGTTCAGCGGCGGCGACGGGTCGGGCGTCCCGCACCGGCTCGTGAACGCGCTGCTCGGAGCGGAGTCGCTACGCGGCATCGGCTCCAAGGCGCTCAGTGACCTGCGAGCCAGGATAGGCATGCTGTTCGACGAGGAATCCATGCGTTACGTACACGCTCTCGACTCCGCGGGCATCCCGGACGAGTCGGTCGCGACCCGCCTCTTCCAGGCGACCTACAACCTTGAGGTCGCCCGATGACGACGACCACGCCCCCGAGGGCGGGGCTCGCGCCGAGGTTGGCCGCGCTCAACAAGGTGGTGGAGCTCGGCCCCGGACGGCTCGACCAGAAGCTGCTCACCGAGGCCGGAGCGCTGCTGATGCACGCGGGCGACCGGCTCAAGCTGTCGTCCGAGCACACCGTGGTCGCTCTCGCGGGCGGCACGGGCAGCGGAAAGTCGTCCCTGTTCAACGCCATTTCGGGGCTTGAGCTGTCGCCCACGGGCGTACGCCGCCCGACGACCGCCCGTACCCACGCCTGTGTGTGGGGGCTGGAAGGCTCGGCGCCGCTGCTCGACTGGCTGCGGATCCAGCAGCGCCACCGCTTCTCCCGTACCAGCGCGCTCGACAAGGGCGACAGCCAGCTCCACGGGCTGATCCTGCTCGACCTGCCCGACCACGACTCGATCCGGGCGCTCAGCGACAACGAGGCCGACCGGCTCATCGGGCTGGCCGACCTGGTGGTGTGGGTGCTCGACCCGCAGAAGTACGCCGACGCCTCCACGCATCGCCGCTACGTCACCGAGCTGGCCGGGCACGACGCGGTGACCGTGTTCGCGCTCAACCAGGCCGACAAGCTCTCCGCCGCGGAGCTGGCCGAGCTGGTCATCGACCTCAACGACCTGCTGCGCAGGGAAGGCGTGGAGCATCCCAGCGTCGTCCCCACCTCGGCCGTCACCGGGCGCGGGGTCGAGAGCCTCAAGAGCGTGATCGCGACCGCCGTCGGCCGCCGCCGCGCCGCCATCCAGAAGTTGGAGGCCGACCTCCAGCGCATGGAACAGCGGCTCGGCGAGGCCATGCCGCTCGGCGACGCGCTGCTCGTGCCGTCGTCGGTCGACGAGGCGCGCAGGATGGGGCTCACCGACGCGCTCTGCGACGCGATCGGCGTCCCCGCCGTCGGGGAGGCCATGGAGAACGTCTACGCCGAGCGGTCCAGCCAGTGGGTCGGCTGGCCGTATCCGCGGTGGTTCGCCAAGTTCCGTCCGGATCCGTTGAAGAGCCTGCGTCTCCAGGACGTCGGCGACGAGATCCGCGGCATCACGACCGGCTCGGTGAGCGCGCAGTCCGCCGAGGTGGCCAACGCCGTGCAGGCGCTCACCGACGGGCTGTCGTCCGGGATGGACCCGGTGTGGCGGACCGCAGTGCAACAGGCGGCGCGCTCGCACGCGTCCCAGCTGCCGAAGGCGCTGACCGAGGAGCTCACGGAGGTGGCGCCGCGCCTCGACCGGGTGCCCGGCTGGTGGCGGCTGCTCAAGGTGTGGCAGTACCTGCTGGTGGTGGCGTTCGTGGCCGGCGTGGTCTGGCTGGTGGCCGGGCTGACCGTGCCCAGGCAGCTGCCCGCGACCCTGCAACTGGTCGGCGACGGCGCCGCGCTGCCGTGGGTGGCGCTCATGATCGCCTCTGTGCTCGGGCTGGGCGCCCTGTCCGGCATCGCCTCGCGCAACTTCGTCGAGCTGGGGGCCTCACGCGAGCGGGAACGGCTGGAGCGGGAGATGCGCCGCCGGGTGGCGGCGGTGTCGGCGACGATGGTGGTGGAGCCGGTCGAACGCGAACTCGGCCGTCACCACGCCTTCTACACGGCCCTTCGCGACCTCTCCAGCTGATCCCCGTCTTTCGTACGGCCGTCATCCACAGGCTCGTTCCCTTCCCGTCCCCTCATCCACAGAACGGCGTTCGCCTCCACCCCACCCGGCCCCCTTCAGGCACCGTATTCCCAGGTCGCGGGCAGCAGGCCCGCATCATGGGAGGCACGGATGAACGACATCTACATCACGCTCACCGGAAACGTCGCAGCAGAGCCACGGCAGTACAGCTTCGACGACGGCACCAGGGTCACATCGCTGAAGGTGTTCACCTCGCACCGCTACTTCGACAGGAAGACGGGGCAGTGGACCGACGGTGAGCGCGTCTGCTTCACCGTCCGCTGCTGGCGGGCGCTGGGCGACAACGTCGCCGACTGCGTACGGGCGGGGCAACCCGTCGTCGTGTCCGGCAAGCTGCGCATCCGCGAGTTCGGCGCGGAGGGCGACCGCCGCTTCATGCCGGAGATCGAGGCCAGCGCGGTCGGGCACGACCTGCGCTGGGGCACCGGCGCCTTCACCAAGCCGGAGCGCGGGGGCGGCCTCGGCTCCATGACCAAGGAGATGCGCGAACGCCTCGACGAGGAGACCCAGGACTGGGCCATGGGCACCAGGCCCGTCCGCCCGCCGTCCCGCCCCACCGCCGACCCGTCGGTCTCCCTGACCGCCGACACTGCCGGAACCGTCCCCGCCCAGCCTCACGACGAGGACGCCAGGCCGGAAGACGACCATGCGCCGATGGCCATCGCGGCCACCGACCCCGACGCCACCACCCTGAAGCCGGCCACACCCCCTGTGCCCGTCCCTGAGACCCCCGCCGACCCCGCCTCGGAAGACGCTCCCGCCTCGGGAGACCACGTCGACGCCGACACGGGCACCCGAGAGCACCGGGTGCGCGGCTCGGCAACGAAGACCGGCACAGTCCGCACCCTGGGCCCGACCGCCCGGCCCCGGACGAAGACACAGATCCCGGAAAAGGCCGCCGCCTGACACCAGCACCACCCCACGGCCAGGCATCCACACAGCCGGGCATCCACACAGCCAGGCGTCACACGGCCAGGGATCTGCATGGCTAGGGCTCTACAGGGTTAGAGCTTCTGCACGGCTAGGCATCTGTACGGCTAGGCGCTGACGTCGGTGGATGCTCGTGCCGTGAGGGTGGCCGCTGTCGGTGGAGGCGCGTGTGTGCCGGTGCCTTGCTCAGGCCACCAGCAAGACACGCGCCTCCCCGCACCGCGAGCGACCGCTCGCCGACAGGAGTACGCGCACACGGCGCCGCTCACAAAGGCGGCGACCTCCAGCCTGCGGGGAGGCCCAACCTGAGAAGGCGCTCGTCCACCGGCGCGGCTGTCCGCCGCCTTGGGTTTGTCCTTCATGGCGCCCACGCATCTGCGTCGGGTCGGCCCTGGCCCATGTCGGGTCGGCCCTGGCCTAGGTTGGGTCGTCCCTCGCCTAGGTCGGGTGGTCCCTCGCCTTCGTGGGTCGCATACTCACCCCGTTGGGTTGCCTGCTCACCTGCATGGGGCGGTTGGCTCACCAAGTTGCGGTGGGCGGTCGTTCGCCGCAGCTTCGGAGCGTCTACTCGCCTGTGTTGGGGTGCCTGGTCACCTGCGTGGGTGGGTGGATGGGGCGGCCCGCCAAGTGCGGTGCGTGGTCGTCCGCTGCACTTTCGGAGTGGCCCCTGGGAGGCTGCTTGGTCACCTTCGCTTGCGCACACCCGACTCGGGAGCGCGCACGTACGGACGCGCGGTGCTCCTGCCCGCCGCCGGTGTCTGCGGCCGGGCGCGTGCAGACGTCGGCAGAGGGGACGTCGTGAGGAACCGGCGTGTGTCTCATGGGGGTGAGACGGTGCGCCGGCTGACGCGAGGCCCGGCCGGCGGGCGAGATGAGACATCCGGTTGTTGGTGTGATGCGCACCTTGGCGGTGTGAATCCCGATTCGCGGTCGATCACCGGCCGGCGGACGGGGTGGGAAGCGATCGGGGCGGAGGGCAGCAGCCGATTGTCGGCGCCCCCGCGCAGAGGACGGCCTAAGGGGAGGGGGAGGGGCATCGGCCGATGGCCCCGATGCCACCCCGAAGGGGGGCCGATGGGGTGTTTGTCCGCGTCAGATACCTAGAGCATGGGTCATGTCCAGGTCACGCCCCGCACCATGGTTGCTCCTTTCCGGCAGCCCGCTCGCGGAGTGAGCGGGCGTGGTCGTTTCAACGTAGCGGTTCCCATCGCATAACGCACACTCCGCAATTATTGTGTTACACATCGTTAGTCAGGGAGGAGACGAGATGGCGGCGACCAGTCACGCCACGATCAAGTCTCGCGACGGTGTGTCAAGACTGGCCGGTCGCTGGCCATTGCTCGGGCAACGGCGCCCGCTTGTGGCGTATCTGTGCGCCATTGTCGCCCTCGATGCCGTCGCGATTACCTTGTTCACGAGATCTACCGATTTCCAGTGGCCGGATTTGCTGACCTTTGCCGCGCTCATGGCATGCGGCGCGGTCTGCATCGAGGCCAGCAGGCGTCTGGGCATGCCCGCCGGAGTCTCGCGCGACCTGTTGTCGGCCTGGTGGCTGCCGGTCGCACTGCTCCTGCCGCCGGTCTACGCCCTCTTCGCGCCGATCGTGCTGCAGATCCTGCTCCAGGTGCGCGTCCGCGCCACAGTTCTCTACCGTCGGGTGTTCAGCTCGGCGGCCATCGGTCTGGCCGGGTGTACGGCGTCGGTGGCCTTCCACTGGGTCGTCCCGGATCCCTGGGTGCTGACGCAGGGGAGCGGGCCGCCGATCGCCTACGCGGTGACGGCCGCCGTGCTCTTCTCCTTGCTCAACATCGGTCTCATCGCGGTCGCGGCGCATACGTCCGACCCCGAGGGGTCGTGGCAGGAGGTGCTGTGGAACAGGGAGAGCGTGCTGCTGGACATCGTCGAGCTGTGCCTCGGGGTCACGGTCTCGATCGGGTGCGGGCTCAACCTCGTTCTGCTGGTTCTCGCGTTGCCGCCGGTCGTCCTGCTGCAACGCAGCCTGTTGCACGCGCAGTTGCAGGCCGCCGCGCGTACCGACTCGAAGACGGGGCTGCTCAACGCGGCCGCCTGGCAGCGGGAGGCCGACACCGAGATCCTGCGGGCGCGTCGCAGCGGCGAGACGCTGGCCCTGCTGATCATCGACATCGACCACTTCAAGCGCGTGAACGACGCGCACGGCCACCTGGTCGGCGACGAGGTCCTCGCCGGGGTGGCGGCCATGTTGCGCAGGGAGCTGCGGGACTCCGACGTGGTGGGGCGGTTCGGAGGTGAGGAGTTCGTCGTCCTGCTGCCGGGCGCGGATGTCGACGAGGCTCGGCAGGTCGCCGAACGTCTTCGTACGCACATCGGGCACATGGCGACCCCGGTGGACGACGCGTTGATCCGGATCACGATCTCGGTCGGGGTCGCGCTGATGACCGTGCACGGTGACGATCTGATCGATCTGCTGGCCGCCGCTGACCTGGCGCTCTATCGAGCCAAGGAGCTGGGACGGGACCGTGTCTGCATCCCCGTCGTCCAGCCGCCGCAACCGCCGTCGCCCGAGGAGCAAGCCGTGTGATCTCGCTTCGTGCGACGAGGCGCGCGGGGCCGGGCGCGTGCGTCGGTCTCCCGACCGTGGGGCTGTCGGTCGGCTGCGGATCTGCAGGGCGGCGGTCGGCCGCCTCCGCCGAGGGCTCTCGGAGGAGCTGGGGGCAGGCGTCTGAGGGAGGTGCGGGTCAGGGGCCTACCCCTGCCGGTGCCGGTCCGGGGAAGCCGGCCGGGATGTCAGGACGTGGTGACGCTGTCGCAGGTGACGAGGCGGACGGCGGGCGCCGAGACGATCTGGATGTGCGGTACACCCGGGACCTCGACGTTGAGGTACCCGCCTTCGATGGCGAACCGTACTCCTTCCACCTTCGACAGGCGGCGGCCCTCGGAGTCCGTCAGCGTGTAGCCGTCGAGGAGTTCGACGGTGCCGTTTCTCCAGGTGGGGTTCACGCCTGCACCTCCGGGAAGTCCAGCTCGGGCTGGGCGAGATGGTTGAAGTAGTTGGACAAGGTGTTGAGGGCGACGTGGCCCACGATCTCGGCGAGCTCCGCGTCCGAGACGCCGGCGGCCCGTGCGGCGTCCAGGTCGTCGTCGCTCACCGCGCCGCCCGTGTGCATGATCGCCCGGGTGATCGCCAGGACGGCTGCCGCGTGCGGCTCGTCGTCGGCGCCCTGGCGGGTCTTGATCAGCTCCTCGTCGGACATGCCCATGCGGTGACCGCGCATGGTGTGGGCGCTCACGCAGTAGGTGCAGTGGTTCTCCTGGGCGACGAGCAGGGCGATCTGCTCCCTCAGCCTGGGCGTGAGGACGCCCGAGCTGAGGTGCTCCCGCATCGCGAGGTAGCCGGCCAGGGCGGCGGGGCCGTTGGCGAGGGCGGCGTACAGGTTGGGGACCTTGCCGAGTTGGCGGCGGGTCTGTTCGAGCAGACCGTCGTGGTCTTCGGTCAGTTGCGGAAGGCGGGGCATGATGTCTCCAAAACGGTACTGATCGGTTCCGTCTCGGCGAGACGATACCGAATGGTTCCGTTTTAGGAAAGTTCGGGATAGCTTGGAGGCATGCCCACCCGCGCCCGCGAACGACTGCTCGACGCCGCCGAGGACCTCTTCTACGCGGAGGGGATCAGAGCCGTCGGGGTCGAGCGGATCCTGAGTGTGTCGGGCGTGGGGCGTGCCTCCTTCTACCGGCACTTTCCGAGCAAGGACGACCTGGTCGTCGCGGTGCTGCGGCGGCGGGACGAGCGGTGGCGGGCGTGGCTGGCCGAACGGGTGGAGGCTCTGGGCGGACATGCGCTGAACGTCTTCGACGCCCTGGCCGAGCGGTTCGCGAGAGCGGATTTCCGTGGTTGCGCCTTCATCAACACCATGATCGAGACGGCGGATCCGGACAGCGCGGCCCACCGGGTGGCGGCCGAGCACAAGGAGCGCGTGCGGGCCTACGTGGCGGAGTTGATCGAGTGGGACGGGCGGCCCGACGCCGTCGAGCTGGCGCACCTGTTCGTGCTGCTGGTGGACGGGGCCATCGTCACGGCGGTACGCGAACGTTCGATCCGCCCGGCGCTGCGAGCGCGGGCCGCGGCCGCCGCGCTTCTCGCCGCCGGGGAGGGCGCGACGACGGACGGTGCGGGGGCGGTCAGGGAGGACGCGGTCCGCTGACGTCGAATCGTCGGGTGCTCGGAGCGCGCAGGTGCGGACCACCGGTTCGTCACCGGGTCGGCTTCGCCGGCCGGTGGCGGTGTTGATCGGGCATCGTCATTGGTGCTGACGGGCTGATCGGTGTCCTGCCGAGGGGGGCGTTCGGCTGCGGCGGCAGGGGGTTCTGCCCGGCCGGAAGACCCCGTGAGGACTGTGGCGTCGAGGGGCTGGGGGGTGGCGAGGGGAGGGAAGGGCGGAGGGGAATGGGGCTGGGCGGCGGAAGCCTGGGCGTGCAGCCCCTAAGCTAGGGAGCATGCCGGAGTACATCTACACGCTGCAGCGCGTGCGCAAGGCGCACGGCGACAAGGTTGTCCTTGACGACGTCACGCTGTCGTTCCTGCCCGGAGCCAAGATCGGTGTCCTGGGGCCGAACGGCACCGGTAAGTCGACGCTGCTCCGGATGATGGCCGGCCTGGAGCAGCCGTCCAATGGCGACGCCAAGCTGATGCCGGGCTTCACGGTCGGCATGCTCCAGCAGGAGCCGCCGCTCAACGAGGAAAAGACCGTTCTGGGCAATGTGCAGGAGGGTGTCGCCGAGACGATGGCGATGCTCGAGCGCTACAACCAGATCGCCGAGCAGATGGCCACCGACTACAGCGACGAACTGCTGGCGGAGATGGGCAAGCTCCAGGACCAGCTGGAGCACCGCAACGCGTGGGACCTCGACAGCCAGCTGGAGCAGGCGATGGACGCCCTGCGCTGCCCGCCGCCCGACGCCGAGGTGAGCAAGCTGTCCGGTGGTGAGCGCCGCCGCGTGGCGCTGTGCAAGCTGCTGCTTGAGGCCCCCGACCTGCTGCTGCTCGACGAGCCCACCAACCACCTCGACGCCGAGAGCGTGCAGTGGCTGGAGTCGCACCTGGAGAAGTACCCCGGCACGGTGCTGGCCGTCACCCACGACCGGTACTTCCTGGACAACGTGGCCACCTGGATCCTGGAGCTCGACCGCGGTCGCTGCTACCCCTACGAGGGCAACTACTCCACCTACCTCGACATGAAGGCCCAGCGTCTCAGGGTCGAGGGCCAGAAGGACGCCAAGCGCAAGAAGCGCCTGGAGGACGAGCTGGAGTGGGTGCGCTCCAACCCCAAGGCCCGCCAGACCAAGAGCAAGGCCCGTCTCCAGCGGTACGAGGAGATGGCGGCCGAGGCCGACAAGTTCCGCAAGCTGGACTTCGAGGAGATCCAGATCCCGCCGGGCCCGCGTCTGGGCACCACGGTGATCAGGTCCGACGAGCTCACCAAGGGCTTCGGCGACCGCCTGCTGATGGAGAGCCTGACGTTCGACCTGCCGCGTAACGGCATCGTCGGCGTCATCGGCCCCAACGGCGTCGGCAAGACCACGCTGTTCCGCATGATCACGGGTGGGGAGACGCCGGACACGGGGTCGATCACGGTCGGCGAGACCGTGAAGATCTCCTACGCCGACCAGAGCCGGGGCGGCATCGACCCGAACAAGAACGTCTGGGAGGTCGTCTCCGACGGGCTCGACCACATCAAGGTCGGCAACGTCGAGATGCCGTCGCGGGCCTACATCGCGGCGTTCGGGTTCAAGGGGCCCGACCAGCAGAAGAAGGCCGGCGTGCTGTCGGGCGGCGAGCGTAACCGGCTCAACCTGGCGCTCACCCTCAAGCAGGGCGGCAACGTGCTGCTGCTGGACGAGCCGACCAACGACCTCGACACCGAGACGCTGTCGTCGCTGGAGAACGCGCTGCTCGACTTCCCGGGCTGCGCCGTGATCACCTCGCACGACCGGTGGTTCCTCGACCGCATCGCCACCCACATCCTCGCGTGGGAGGAAGGCTCGAACTGGTTCTGGTTCGAGGGCAACTTCGCCGACTACGAGAAGAACAAGATCGAGCGTCTCGGTGCCGACGCGGCTCGTCCGCACCGGGTGACGTACCGGAAGCTGCACCGGGACTGACGTCCCGAGCCGACGAGCGGCGGGCCCCTTTCCAGGGGCTCGCCGCTTTTCGCGTGTTGTGAGGGGCCGGAGCGCCATGTGGGAGGGTCCAGATGGGCCTTGTACGACGGGGGATCAGCCTTCGGCTTCGGTGAGGGCGATCGGTACGGGGGCCGGGGTGGTGCGTCGCCAGGGGCCGTTGAACAGCAGGATCGCGGGGATGAACAGCACCAGGCAGCCCAGCGCCACGAACAGCCAGGTCTGCCAGCTCGTGGCCGCCACGACGTGCGGGATGACCAGCAGCCCGACCACCGCGATCGCCTTGCTCAGGAAGCCGAACAGCCCCCAGGCCGTGCCCTGCAGGCGCGGGTCGGCGTCCTCGGCGTCCTCGGAGTAGTTGGCCATCCAGGGGGCGTACGCGACGCCGAGCGAGCCGCCGAGCAGGGCGCCGGCCACCATGAGCGTGCCGGTGGAGACGCCTTCCTGGCCGAGTGCTACGGCGAGGTAGGCGGTGACCAGGACCGCGGCGATCGTGCCGGCGAGCGAGAACGGCTTGCGCAGTTGCAGACGGTCCGACAGGCGTCCGGTGACGATCAGCGTGATGAGGTTGAGGCTCCAGAACGCGGCCATGATCGTGGACGCCTGCGCGCTGCTGATGCCGAGCGAGCCCACCAGCATCGTCTGGCCGAACAGCGACAGCGTGATGTAGAGCACCAGCCAGAGCGAGATGCCGACGACGTGGGCCCAGATGTTGCGGCGCGCGAACAGCGACCGGATGGTGGGCGGGCGCCGCAGGTCGACGACCTCCTCGGCGGCCCGTTCCGTGTGCTGGATCCTGGCGCGCAGCTCGGGGGACAGGTCGGCGATGTTGAACGCGATGACCGCCGAGATCACCAGCGAGAAGCAGCCCATGATGACGAACTGCGACCGCCACGACTCGTCGAAGATCGGCAGCGTCCAGCCGGCGACGGCGGCGGCCAGGAAGTTCGCGCCCACCGGGCCCCACGTCCAGAATCCGAACGCCTGCGCCCGCCCGAGCCGGGGCGAGAAGTCGCGGATCAGCGGCGCGGTGGAGGCCATGGCCACGCCGTCCACGAAGGCCAGCAGGATGCGGGCGATCAGCAGGTCGCGCGGGCTGTGCACGAGCGTCATGGCGAAGCAGCACACGGCGGTGAGGGCCATGAGCGGGATGAGCAGGCGCACCCGGCCGACCCGGTCGGTGAGCCTGCCGCCCAGGATGGAGGCGATCGCCCCGGCCACCGCCGCGGCCCCCGAGACCGCGCCGTACGTGGCCAGGGACATGTTCAGGTCTTTGAGCAGGAGGGGTACGACGGGCGCGATCTGCCCTTCGTAGGAGCCGATGAGGATGGCCAGCACGGCCATGGTGAGGATCTTCATCCGGCGGGCGCCGGTCGGGTACTCGTCGAGCTCGCGGACGTAGGACAGCCTCATGACAAGCCTTTCTGTCGAGCCTAGGCCCCCCGTCATGAGTTCTAGAAGCTAGCTCTAGAATCCATTTCTGAGATGCTGCTCCTCGCATCGGCGGACGTCAAGAGTGCGTACCCGGTATGAGGTGATTAGAATCAAATTCTAGGATTCGCTCGTAGTGAGGAGCCGTGCGTGGACCTGGAACTTGACGGCCTCGACGTGACCTTCGACCACACGGCCGTGGCCGCTCCCCGGATCAGGGACCTGCTGCCGATCTATCGCGACCTGCTCGGGGGCCGCCACCTGGGGGGCGGGGGTGACAACCGGGTCAACGGGTACCGCACGCTGCAGCTCACGTACCAGAACGGGAGCAAGATCGAGCTCATGGAGCCGCTGGCCGGGTCCACGTTCTTCGACAGCTTCTTCGGGCTGACGCGGGGGCGGGGTGGCGTCCACCATCTGAACTTCCACGTCGGCGACATGGACGCGGCCGTCGCCCGGCTCACCGAGCGCGGCTACCGGCTGCACGGGCTCAACCTGGCCGACGTCCGCTGGCAGGAGGTGTTCCTGCACCCCAAGGAGGCGCACGGGGTGCTGATCCAGCTCGCCTGCCCGGGGTTCCGTGAGCCGGACGAGACCCGTCCGACGCTGGAGGAGGTGCTGGCCGGACGCGGCCGCAACGGCGACGGCATCCCCAGCCCCTGACCGGCCCCCGCCCCTGAGGCCCCGGGTCCCCAAGATCCACCCCTGAGGTTCCCGCGTCACTGAAATCCTGAGCCTTCCCTCGGAACTGAACCTAGATCTAGAGTGGGATTCTAGAACCAGATTGGGGAGGCCGATGAAACCGGCACCGAAGCCCACGCCCGAGACCCAACCGTTCTGGGACGGCACGGCCGCGGGAGAGCTCAGGATCCAGCGCTGCCAGACGTGCGCGCGGCACTACTTCTACCCCCGGCCGAGCTGCCCCCACTGCGGCGGCGACGACGTGGAGTGGGTGCGCGCGACGGGCCGCGCCACCCTGTACTCGTACGTCATCAACCACAGGCCCGCGCCCGGTTTCGAGGCCGACGGACCGTATGCCATCGCCGTCGTGGAGCTGGAGGAGGGCGTGCGGATGATGACGAACATCGTGGGCGTGCCCAGCACCCCCGAGAACCTGCCGCTGGACATGGAGCTGCGGGTGGTGTTCGAGCGGCGCGGCGACGTGCACGTGCCGCTCTTCGAGCCCGCCGGAGGCGCCCGATGAACATCGTGATCGCCGGGGCGGCCGAGACCGACGAGGTCGGCCGCCTGCCGGACCGCTCCACCTTCCAGCTCCACCTGGAGGCCGCGCGCAACGCCCTCGCCGACGCGGGCATGACGAAACATGACATCGACGGCATCGCCACGGTCGGCACGCCCGGCCCGATCCAGATCGCCCACGCCCTCGGCATCACGCCCTCCTGGCTCGACGGCACGGGGGTGGGCGGGTCGTCGTTCCTGTTCCACGTACGGCACGCCGCCGCCGCCATCCGGGCCGGGCTGTGCCGTACCGTGCTGATCACCCACGGCGAGTCGGGAAGGTCGCGCGTCGGCGCGGGCCGGTGGGGGCTGGGCGCGGACTCGCTTTTGGGGCAGTTCGAGCTGCCGTACGGGGTGGCCGGGCCGCCGACGTCGTTCACCGTCACGGCGCTGCGCCACATGAAGGAGACCGGCCTCACCCACGAGCAACTGGCCGAGGTGGCGGTCGCGCAGCGCCGCTGGTCCTCCCGCAACCCGCGGGCGATGTACCGCGACCTCATCACGGTCGAGGACGTGCTCGAATCGAAGATGGTCGCCTACCCCTTCCACCTGCTGGAATGCTGCCTGGTGACGGACGGCGGCGGCGCGCTGGTCGTCACCTCCGAGGAGCTGTCGCGCCGCTCGCCGGTGTACCTGCTGGGCTCCGGCGAGGCCATGGACGCGCCGATGGTCTCGCAGATGGAGGACTTCACCACCTCCAAGGGCTTCCGCCTGTCCGGCGAGGCCGCCTTCGCCGAGGCCAAGATCTCGCACGACGACGTCGACCACCTGATGGTGTACGACGCCTTCGCCCACGTGCCCGTCTACGGGCTGGAGGACCTGGGCTTCGTCGGCCGGGGCGAGGCGGGGGCGTTCGTCGCCGAGGGGCACACCTCGCCCGGCGGCCGGCTGCCGATGAACACCAACGGCGGCGGACTGTCCTACACCCACACCGGCATGTACGGCATGTTCGCCATCCAGGAGTCGGTGCGGCAGCTCCGGGGGGAGGCGGCGGCGCAGGTGCCGGACGTGGAGGTGAGCGTGGTGCTGGGCAACGGCGGCATGTTCGCCTCGGCCGCGACCCTCGTCCTGGCGTCCCGGCTGCCCTAGGTTCGCCGGTCGGCCCTCCGGGCAGGCGAGCCCGGACGGCCGATGGAACGGCATGGAACGGGATGGAACGCCTCTCCATCGGAAGCGGAAGACCATGAGAAGAGGAGACGGCGATGCCGAAGTTCATGGACGTGCACAGTGGTTTCGTCGGTGTCACCGAGGAGCAGTTGCGCGAGGCCCACGAGCGGGACCTGGCGGTCGAGGACGCCGAGGGCGTGCACTTCGAGCGCGCCTGGCTCGACCCCGACTCGGGCAAGGTGTTCTGCCTGTCCTCGGGGCCGTCGAAGGACGCGGTGATGCGGGTGCACGAGAAGGCCGGCCATCCCACGACGGAAATCTACGAGCTGCCGATCGAGGTCGAGTAGCCACAGGGGTGACCGCCGGACCGGTGACGACGACCGCGCTGCTGCGGACGCGGACGTCCGTCACCGCGGCGCCCCGGACCTTGTGAATCCGGGACCGGGGCGCCATGGACCCAGAGAATCCGGGCAGGCGGGGCGCGTCGGGTGCCGGGACGGGGGCGGGGGCCGTACTAGATTCGTCGGGTGGGAACGGGAGCCGCGCGCGGGGTGGGGCGGTTCGTCAACGGCGAGTCGGTCTACGGGACCATCCTGACGGCCGGCGTCGTGTCCGGGCTCTCGCACTTCATCAGCGACGCCGACGAACTGCTGGTGACCGCGATCGGCACGGTCATCGTGTTCTGGATCGCGCACGCGTTCGCGGAGATCGTCGGCGACCGGTCGCCGGACGTGCGCCAGGCGGTGAGAGGCGCGGTGATGCGGTCCACCGGCATGTTGTGGGGGCTGGTGCCGCTCACGGTGATCCTGTGCGTGGCGATGACCGGGGCGATGTCCGTGGACGCGTCGGTGTACCTGGAGATCGTCGTGTCGGTCGTCCTGCTCACCGTGCTGGGCTTCTTCGCGGCGGCGCCGAAGACCGACCGGCTCTGGGTCCGGTTGCTCTGCGGTGCCGGTGCGGGGGCTCTGGGGGCCGTGATGATCCTGCTGAAGAGCCTCGGGCACTGAGCGGGGCCGCGCGTGGCGGTCCCGCCCGGGGCGGCCGAGGTCAGGGGGCCGGTGGGCGCCAGGTGATGAGGGCGTCCAGGGCCTCGACGCGGGAGCCGGTGACCAGGAGCGGGTTGATCTCCAGGGACTCCAGGGCGTCGCCCAGGCTCTCGGCGAAGACGGCGATCCGGGTCACCACGTCGGCCACCGCGTCCAGGTCGGCCGGCTCGGTGCCCCTGGCGCCGTCCAGCAGGGCCGCGCCGCGCAGCTCGGACAGGGCCCGGCGGACCTCGACTGCGTCCACCGGCAGCACGCGCAGGGCCGCGTCGCGCAGCACCTCCACCCAGACGCCGCCGAGCCCGACCGCGAGGGTGAGCCCCCAGGCCGGGTCGCGCACCACGCCCACCAGCAGCTCGACCCCGCCGCCGCGCTGCGGCTGGATGAGGGCGCCCGCGTCCGGGGCGTGCGCCCGCGCCGCGGCCACCACCTCCCGGTAGGCCTGCCGCACCTCCTCGGGCCCGGACAGCCCGAGCCGTACGCCGCCGATGTCGCTCTTGTGCCCAAGCCCTTCGGCGGCGGCCTTGAGCACGACCGGGTAGCCGAAACGTTCGGCCGCCGCGACCGCCGCCGCCTCGTCCGCCGCGGTCTCGGACGGCACCACGGGCAGCCCGGCGGCGGCGAGCAGGGCGGCGGCCCGGTGCTCGGCCCACACGCCGCTCGCGCCCTCCGGCGCGCCGGTGACCGCCGTGCGCCCGGCCGGGGCGCTGGTGAGCGCCCTGCGGTGCGCCTCCGACCAGCGCACCGCCGCGCCGATCGCGGTCAGCCCGTGCTCGATCCCGCCCATGACGTACGGGAACCCGGTCTCCTTCTGCACCCGCCGCCCGAACTCCGTGACGTCGGTCAGCACGTTGCTCACCACCACGACGGGCACCGGCGACTCGGCGATGCGCCGCGAGCTGGCCTCGTACATCGCGAGCACGGGGGCCGGGTCCGGCGGGGCGGTCCTGGGCGGTTCGGACAGCAGCATGACCAGGTCGATGCCGGGATCGGCGGTCACCGTCTGCAGGGCGCGGCCGAGCAGGGTGCGGTCGACGAGCACGTAACCGGTGACGTCGAGCGGGTTCTGCACGGTGCCGAACGACGGCACGATCCCGGCCAGGCGCTCGACCGTCGCCGGGGCGAACGGCGGCAGCTCCAGGCCCTCGTCCTCGGCCCGGTCGGCGATGATCTCGGACGCGCCGCCGGACGGCGTCACGACGCCCATCCGGCGGCCGGGCAGCGGCCCGGTGGCGGCCAGCAGCCCGGCGGTGATGATGAGGTCCTCCAGCGAGCGCACCCTGATCACGCCGAGCTGGCGCATCGCGGCGTCGATGACGTCGTCGTCGCCCACGAGCGCGCCCGTGTGGGCCTGCGCCGTGTGCGAGGCCAGCCCGCTGCGGCCGATCTTGAGCGCGACGATCGGCTTGCCCGCGACGAGCGCCCGGCGCGCGACCCGGGAGAACTCGGCCGGGTTCCTGATCGTCTCCAGGAACAGGGCGACGACCTTGGTCGCCGGGTCGTCCACGAGGTGGTCGACGACGTCGGTGACTGTGACGACCGACTCGTTGCCCATCGAGGTCAGCAGGCTGATGCCGACGTTGCGGGCCTGGGCGAAGCCGAGCACCGAGCTGGCCAGCGCGCCGCTCTGCAACACCACGCCGACCGACCCGCGCAGCAGCGGCTCGGGGATGGGCAGCCCGTACGGGGTCACGCCGGCGGCGGCGTTGATGTAGCCGTTGCCGTTCGGCCCGAGGATCGTCAGGCCGTGCTCGCGGGCGAACCCGGCGATCTCGGCCTCCAGGCGAGCGCCCTCCGCGCCCGCCTCCCCGAACCCCGCCGTGAGGATCACGTAACAGCCGATGCCCAGCTTGGCGCCCTCCTTCAGCACGCCGAGCACGGCCGCGGTCGGCACCATGACGTAGACCAGGTCGACCGGGGAGGGGATCTCGGTCAGGCTGCGGAAGGCCGGCGATCCGTGCACCACCCCGCCCCTGGGATTGACCAGGTGGACGGGCCCGGAGAAGCCGTGGGTACGCAGGTTCAGCAGCGTGCTGACCGACCAGCCCGACTTGTCCGTGGCCCCCACCAGGGCGATCGAGCGCGGGTTGAACAGTGCCTCGACCGACATGGGGCTACTCTCCGATCAGGCCGAGCCTGGCGTGGCCCTTGATGAGGTTTCGGGCGATCGTGCGGCGCTGGATCTCGTCGGTGCCCTCGAAGATGCGCAGCAGGCGCAGCTCCCGGTACCACCGCTCGATCGGCAGCTCCTTGGTGTATCCCATGCCGCCGTGGATCTGCAGCACCCGGTCCACGACCTGGTTGGCCATCACGGCGCCGTTGAGCTTGGCGATGGAGGAGGCGTGCCGGGCGTCCATGCCCTGCTGCACCTGCCAGGCCGCGTAGAGGGTGAGCCACTTGGCCGCCTCGATCTCCACCTGGGAGTCGGCGATCATCCACTGGATGGCCTGGTACTCCGAGATGGCCTGGCCCATCGACTTGCGGATCTTGGCGTAGTCGACGGCCATCTGGAGCATGCGCTCGGCGGAGCCGATGGCACGGGCCGGGATCATGTAGCGTCCCTGCCCGATCCACTGCATGGCAAGCTCGAAGCCCTTGCCGAGCTCGCCCAGGATGTTCTCCTCGGGCACCCGTACGTCCTCGAACACCAGCGCCGCCGGGCCCCACTCGCCCATGGTCGGGATGGGCTCGGACTTCCAGCCCATGTCCCGGTCGACCAGGAAGCACGTCACGCCGTGGCCCTCGGCCACCGCGAACACCATGACGAAGTCGGCCTCGCTGCCGCCGGTGATGAACGTCTTCTCGCCGTTGATCACCCACTCGGCGCCGTCGCGGGTGGCGCGGGTGCGGATGTTGCGGGCGTCGGAGCCGGCGCCGGGCTCGGTGATCGCGAAGCAGGACCGCCGCTCGCCCTCGATGGTGGGGACGAGGTAGCGGCGCTTCTGCTCGTCGGTGCCGGCGTACAGGATGTTGTCGGCGCTGCCGCCGAAGGAGAAGGGCACGAACGTGCGGCCCATCTCCATGGCGATGATCGCGGACATGATCGGGCCGAGCGCCGCGCCGCCGTACTCCTCGGGGGTGTTGATGCCCCAGAAACCGGACTTCCTGGCCTTGGCGCGCAGGTCGCGCACGACCTCGGGATCGAGCCCCGGACGGCCCTCGCGCTCGTTGCGCAGGACCTCGGGCTCCAGCGGCATGACCTCCTTCTCGACGAAGGAACGTACGGTGTCGCGGATCTGGCGTTCCTCCGGGCTGAGCGAGAAGTCCACAGCCGCCTCCTGAATTTCTAGAATCATTCTCTAGTACTGGATTCTAGCTCCCGTGCCGCCCTGGTCAAGAATCAGATTCTAGAATTTACCGGGCTAGAATGTGCGGCATGGCACGCAAGTCCTCGTGGGAGTGGAGCCGCACGGCTCAGACGCGCAAGAGCATGTTGCAGGCGGCCCGTGAGGTCTTCAGCGAGCACGGCTTCGCCGACTCCAACGTCTCGGAGGTGGTGGCTCGCGCCGGCTCCAGCGTCGGCAGCCTCTACCACCACTTCGGCGGCAAGACCGAGCTGTTCCTCGCCCTCTACGAGGACCACCAGGCGGCCCACGAGCAGGCCTCGGCCGCCAGCGTCGCCAAGGCCAAGAAGGCGGGCGTCAGCGACCCCGTCGAGCTGCTGATCGCCGGGGCCCGCGCCTATCTCGACGGCGCCTGGGACCGGCGCGACCTGGTCAGGCTCTTCATCGACGGCGACGGCCCGCCCGGCTTCGAGCTGATCCGCCGCACCCGCGGGCGCGAGTGGGTGCGCCAGAACGCCGTCCTGCTCGGCGCCGGGGGAGACCCGCTCGACCGGTTCACCGTGGCGGTGCTGACCAGCATCATCGGCGAGGCCGCCCGCGAGGTGGCCACGTCCGACACCGAGGAGGAGGCCAGGGAGATCATCGAGGCGGCGATGAAGCTCATCCACCGCCTCGATCCCCTCAGAGGGCTCGGCGACGACTGATCGTCGCCCGTCCGCGGTCGATCACCACCGTCCCGTCGTCCTTGGCGGTCCTGAACAGCACGTCGTCGCCGTCGGCCCAGATGGAGACGGTCAGTGACTCGCCGGGGAAGACCGGGCTGCTGAACCGGCCCGACATCGCCCCGAACCGCGACGGGTCCGACCCGGCGAGCGTGTGCAGCAACGCCCGCCCGGTCACCCCGTACGTGCACAGCCCGTGCAGGATCGGCCGGTCGAACCCGGCCCTGGCGGCGAAGTCCGGATCGCTGTGCAGCGGGTTGAGGTCGCCCGACAGCCGGTAGATCAGCGCCTGGTCCGGCCGGGTCGGGCAGGTCACCTTGTGGTCGGGCGCCCGGTCCGGGACCGTCCACTCGTCGCGGGGCCCACGGTCGCCGCCGAAGCCGCCCTCGCCCCGGATGAACACCGAGCTGTGGGAGGCGATCACCAGCTCGCCGGTCTCCAGGTCCACGGCCCTGGCCTCGGTGGTCACCAGCGCGCCCGAGCCCTTGTCGTAGATGCCCGTCACCTTCGACGTCGTCCGCACGCCGCCCGCGGCCGGCAGCTCTCGGCGCAGCTCGAAGCCCTGCTCGGCGTGGACCAGCAGGGCCGGGTCGAAGTCGCCCAGCCGCCGCCCCGGCGACTGTGCGGCCAGCACCGCGAACGTCGGCAGCACCCGCTGCCCCTTCTCGGTGGCGAACTCCAGCTCGTCGAGGCCGGAGCCGACGCCGAGCGCGTACAGCATGGTGTCCTTGGCCGTCCACGTACGCTCGTGTGCCGGGCCCTCGACGCCGATCAGCGAGTGGTCGAGCGGCATGTCAGTCCTCCCGTCCGGGGACGCGGCCGTTGGTCAGGGCGTTGGGGGCGGCCTTGTCCACCAGGGCGGGGATGACCGCGCCCAGCTCGGCCGGGTCCCAGCGGGAGCCCTTGTCCACGCCGGGCCCGGCGTGCCAGCCCTCGGCCACGCTGATCATGCCGCCGCGCACGTTGAACACCCGTCCGGTGACGGCCCGCGCCTCGGCACTGGCCAGCCAGACCACCAGCGGCGCGATGTCGTCGGGGTCGGCGCCGGTCGCCCCGGCCGGGATCAGGTTCTCCGTCATGCGGGTGAGCGCGGCGGGGGCGACGGCGTTGACGGTCACGCCGTAGCGCTCCAGCTCCCTGGCGGCGATCACGGTCAGCCCCGCGATGCCCGCCTTGGCGGCGCCGTAGTTGCCCTGGCCCGGGTTGCCGTAGATGCCGGAGGACGACGTCGTGTTGATGATCCGGGCATCGAGGCGTTCGCCGGACTTCGCCTTGGCCCTCCAGTAGGCGGCGGCATGCCGCAGGGGTGCGAACGTGCCGCGCAGGTGCACCCTGATCACCGCGTCCCACTCGTCGGCGGTCATGTTGACCAGCATGCGGTCGCGCAGGATTCCGGCGTTGTTGACCAGCGCGTGCAGGTCGCCGAAATGCTCGACGGCCGATCTGATCAGGCGCTCGGCGCCCTCGAAGTCGGAGACGTCCTCGCCGTTGACGATCGCCTGGCCGCCCATGGCCTCGATCTCGGCCACGACCTCGGCGGCGGCCCCGGACGAACCGGTGCCGTCCACCTCCGCGCCCAGGTCGTTGACCACGACCTTCGCACCCTGCCTGGCGAACTCCAGCGCGTGCCCGCGCCCGATGCCCCTGGCCGCACCCGTGACGATCACCACGCGACCTTCGACGATCCCGCTCATCCGACACCTCGATCCTTGACCTGCCGACGACTTGAACTGGATTCTAGTATTAAAATCTAGAAAGGACAGGCCCTTGGTGACGACGACCACCGAATCCGTCGGCCACGCCTGGCGCACGCTCTCGGTCGTGAGCCTGGCCAGCGTGCTGACCGGGTTAGGCGGCAGCTCGATCAACGTCGCGCTGCCCGAGATCGCCCGGCACACCGGGGCCGACGCCACGGCCGCGGGCTGGATCCTGCTGGGCTTCCAGTTGACCACGACCGTTCTCATGGTGGTATTCGGTCGTCTGGCCGACATGTTCGGCAGGCGCAGGATGTACCTGCTCGGGCTGGCCGTCTACACCGCGGCCGCCCTGCTCGCCGGGTTCGCGCCCGGCGCGTGGGTGATCGTGGCCATGCGGGTCGTGCAGGCCGTCGGCGCCGCGATGTTGCTCACCAACAGCGCCGCCCTGGTCAGCGACGCCTTCCCGCGCGAGCGGCTGGGCGAGGGCATGGGCGTCTACGTGGCCTCCTTCTCCATCGCCGGGCTGATCGGCCCGACGCTCGGCGGTGTGCTCGCCTCGAACCTGGGCTGGCGCTGGGTGTTCTGGTTCAACGTGCCCATCGGCGTGATCTGCCTGGTGTGGGGCGCGGTCACGCTGCGGCGGACCGAGCCGGCCGGGCGCGAGCGCGGGCTCGACCTGCCGGGCAGCGTGCTCGTGCTGGTCACGCTGGGCGGGCTGCTGCTGGCGTTGTCGGAGTTCGGCAGGCTGGGCTGGGGGCATCCGGCGGTCCTGGCCGGGCTCGGCGCGTTCGCCGTGGGGCTGCCGCTGTTCGTGGCCAGGGAGCGGCGGGCCGCCCATCCCGTCGTGGACCTGCGGCTGTTCCACGACCGCGCCTTCGCCTTCGGCACGCTCGCCTCCTTCCTCAACGCCGTGGCGCGCATGGGCATGGTCTTCCTCGTCGCGCTCTACTTCCAGGCCGTGCGGGGGGACGATCCCGTACAGGCCGGGTTGAAGGTGCTGCCGCTGGCGGTGGCGGCCATGGCCGCGTCGGTGGCGTCGGGGTTCCTCCAGCGGCTGACCAGCGCGCGCACCCTGGCGGTGGCCGGGGCCGCCACCACGACCTGCGGGCTGCTGGTGCTGCTGGCCACGATGTCGGCGAGCACGCCGTACGCGGCGGTGACCGCCGGGCTGGTGCTCATCGGGCTCGGCTCGGGCGTCTTCCTGCCCTCCAACACCACCGCCATCCTGGACGGCCTGCCCTCTGACCGCCTCGGCATCGTCAACGCCATGCGCCTCATGCTCCAGAACACCGGCAACGTGGTCGGCACCGGCCTGGTGCTGTCGATCATCACCGCGCCCCTCCCCGCCGCGCTGCACCAGCGCGTCTTCGCCGGGACGCTCTCGCAGGTCTCCGGGGAGGCGGTCGGCGAGCTGGTGACCGGCTACCGCTGGGCGCTCACCTGCATGGCCTCGATCTCGGTGCTGACCGTGCTGGCCTGCCTGGCCCGCCGCAAGGCCCGGTGACCGGCGGACCGGACGGTACGGGTACCGTGGCGGACGTGGCAGAACCCTCCTCGGCGCACCGGCACGTCTTCCCCCGCATGGTCAGATTCGCCGACATCGACTCCCAAGGGCATGTGAACAACGTGCGCTTCCTCGACTACCTGGAGGACGCCCGCTTCGGCATGTTCGCGATCGATCCGGTGCGGGCGGGCGAGGCGCCCTTCGGAGGGCTCGTGGTGACCCGCCACGAGATCGACTACCGGCGGCCGCTCGGCCTGCGCCCCGACCCGGTCAGGGTCGAGACCTGGGTCACCGGGATCAGACCGGTCCGCTTCACCCTGTCCTACGAGATCCGCGACGACGACGAGATCTACGTGACCGCCACCTCGGTGATCGTGGCCTACGACGTCGAACGGGCCGCGCCGCGCCGGCTCACCGAGGACGAGCTGGTCGTGCTCAAGCGCTACGCGGCCGAGGGCTGACCGCCCTGGAACCGCAGCCGCCCGCCGGCCCCGGCAGGAAGCGCTGGTTGATGCTCGCGTTGGGCGTCAACGCCCACGCGAGCGTCACCTTAGGACTCTTCGGCCTGCCGCTCGTCATGCCGGAAATCGAGCGACATTTCGGGGTTCCGCTGGCAGTGGCCGGAATCATTGGGAACGCTCCGGGAATCGGGGTTCTGATCGCGCTCGTCGCCTGGGGTGCGCTGGCCGACCGGCACGGCGAGCGTCTCGTGCTCGGCATCGGCGTGAGCCTGGCGGCCGTGCTGCTCGCCGCCGTGGCCTTCGCCGGGCCGGCCTGGGCGGTGATCGCGCTGCTGGCGCTGGCGGGCGCGGCCGGCTCGGCGGCCATGGTCGGCGGCGGCCGGATCGTGCTCCGCTGGTTCCAGCCGCCCGAGCGCGGGGTCGCCATGGGCCTGCGGCAGGTCTCCTACACCCTCGGCATGGCCGTCGCGGCGTTCGTGCTGCCGCCGGTCGCGCGGGCGCACGGGCTGCCCGGCGTGCTGCTGGTCTGCTCCGCCGTGAGCCTGCTGGCCGCCGTCCTGGCCGCGCTGTTCCTGGCCGAGCCGCCGCACTCGATCTCCGGGGGGAGCGCTGAGCAGGCGCGCTCGCCGTACCGGCAGCCGGCGCTCTGGCGGGTGCACGCGACCAGCGGGCTGCACGCGGTCCCGCAGATCGTGGTCAGCACGTACGGCGTCACCTGCCTCGTCGGCCTGTACGGCTGGGACGCCGTGGCGGCGGGCCAGCTCTTCGGCCTGTCGGCCGTGGCCGGGGCCGTGGTCCGCGTGGCCGTGGGCCGCTGGTCGGACCGGGTCGGCCTGCGGATGCGTCCCCTGCTGCTGCTCACCTGCGCCTGCCTGGCCGTGCTCGCCCTGCTGGTCGTGGGCACGGCGACGGACAGCCTGCTCGGCCCGGCGGCGCTCGCGACGGCGTCGGTGCTCACCGTGTCCGGCAACGGGCTGGCCTACCTGAGGGCGGGCGAGCTGGCCGGACCCGCCTGGGCGGGCAAGGTGCTCGGCACCCACAACACCGTCCAGAACGTCGTCGCCCTGGCGGTGACCCCGCTGGCCGGAGCGCTGATCACCGGGACGGGGTACTGGGCGGCGTACGCGGCGGGCCTGGCCTGCGCGCTGCTCTCGCTGCCCGTCATCCCCGTCCGCGGCGAGCAGCGGGCCGGCCTTCGCTCATGACTCCCGGCGCAGCCACACGGCGGTGTCCGGCGGCAGCGTCCCCGCCTGGACCGGGGCGCTGGACAGCAGCACCGTGTCGTGCGCCGGCAGCCGTACGGCCTCCGTGCCGCAGTTGATCGCGCAGATCAGCGGGCCCCGGGAGAAGAAAAGTGCTCCTTCGGGGGAATCCAGCCACTCCAAGGTGTAAGGAATGTCCCCCGCCAGCTCGCGGCGGCAGGCCAGGGCGCGGCGGTAGAACTCCA
This sequence comes from Nonomuraea sp. NPDC047529, assembly GCF_040642995.1. NCBI lineage: Bacteria > Bacillati > Actinomycetota > Actinomycetes > Streptosporangiales > Streptosporangiaceae > Nonomuraea > Nonomuraea sp. NPDC047529. The sequence goes on from NZ_JBEYTJ010000026.1 coordinate 79,400, forward strand.
GCGTCGAGTCCGCGTCGCCCTCCTGCTTCTCGGCCGTCAGCTCGGCGAAGGAGGACGGCTGCGGCAGCCACGGCCGCACGCCGGGCGGCGAGAACCCGTAGGAGGGGGACTCCGCCGACCACGGCAGCGGCACCCGGCAGCCGTCGCGGCCGGGCAGCTTGCCCTCCGACTGGACGAACACCGGGTCCTGCCTGGCCTCGTCCGGCAGGTCGGTCACCTCGGGCAGGCCCAGTTCCTCGCCCTGGTAGAGGTAGGCCGAGCCGGGCAGCGCCAGCATCGTGAGCAGCGCCGCCCTGGCCCGCGCCAGCCCCGTGCCGGGATCGGCGGTCCCGTAGCGGGTGCGATGGCGTACGACGTCGTGGTTGGACAGCACCCAGGTGGCGTACGGCACCGAGGCCAGGGTGTCGTCGATCACCTTCTTGAACGCGGTCGGCGACCAGGGCGCCTGGAGCCAGGCGAAGTTGAAGCTCTGGTGCAGCTCGTCGGGCCGCACGTAGAGGGCGAGGTCCTCGGCGCTGTCGGTCCAGACCTCGCCGACGGCCATGCGCTCGCCCGGGTAGCCGTCGAGCACCTTGCGCCAGTCGCGGTAGACGCCGTGCACCTCGGGCTGCCCCCAGACCGGCGAGACCGACTTGAACGACTGGTCGCCGACGTCCGGCAGCCCCTCGGCCTTGTACAGGCCCATCGCGACGTCGATACGGAACCCGTCGACGCCCTTGTCCAGCCAGAACCGCAGGACGTCGAGGAACTCCGCGTGCACCTCGGGGTTGCGCCAGTTGAAGTCGGGCTGGGCGGGGGCGAACAGGTGCAGGTACCACTGCCCGTCGGGGGTCTGGGTCCACGCCGGGCCGCCGAACGTGGACTGCCAGTTGTTGATCGTGTCGCGGAAGAGGTAACGGTCGCGGCCCTCGCCCCGCAGCGCGGCCTGGAACCAGGGATGCTCGGAGGAGCTGTGGTTGGGGACGACATCCACGAGCACCTTCAGCCCGTGCCCGTGGGCCTCGGCCACCAGCGCGTCGAAGTCGGCCAGCGTGCCGAACAGCGGATCGACGCCGCGGTAGTCCGCCACGTCGTAACCGCCGTCGGCCATCGGGGACAGGTAGAACGGCGTCAGCCAGATGGCGTCGACCCCCAGCCTCCTCAGGTACGGAATCCGTTCCCGTACCCCGGCCAGGTCGCCGACGCCGTCTCCGGAGGCGTCGGCGAAGCTGCGAACGTAGATCTCGTAGACGACGGCATCGCGCCACCAGGGGATATCCATGTGGGCGTCATGCCCGTTATGTCGGCGAGTTCACCAAGCTCTGGGCCGCGTACACCAGATAGTCCCAAAGTCGGGTCGCCTGCTCCTCGGACAGGTCGAGCGAGTCGACCGCGTCACGCATGTGCCGCAGCCAGGCGTCGCGCTCGGCCTCCCCGATCACGAACGGCACATGGCGCATGCGCAGCCGGGGATGGCCGCGCTCCTGGCTGTAGGTGTTGGGGCCGCCCCAATACTGGATCAGGAATCCACGCAGCCGGTCTTCGGCGCCCGTCAGGTCGGGCTCGGGGTAGAGCGGCCGCAGCAGCGGGTCTTCCGCGACACCTTCGTAGAAACGGTGGACAAGGCGGCGGAAGGTCTCCTCGCCGCCTACGGCGTCGTAGAAGGAGGTCTCAGTCACGCTCTCAGCCTACGGTCGGCCGCGTTCGGCGGCCAACCGCAGGTGGCAGGGGCGGCGCCTATGCGTGGGCGACCATGGGGATGCCGGCCGAGTCGAGGGCGGACTTCACCCTGAGCCGGATCTCCCGGGCGACCTCGGCCTGGTGGGAGGGCAGCGTCTTGGCGGTGATGCGGAACACCAGGGCGCTGTCGGAGAGCTGCTCCACGCCGTACACCTGAGGCTGCTCCACGATCACGCTCTCGCGGAACTCGGGGTCGGCCCAGATCTCCTCGGCCACGATCTCCAGCGCCGCGCGCACGGCGGTGATGTCGGCGTCGTAGGCCACCGGGACGTCGAAGTAGGCCCGCGACCAGCCCTGCGACTCGTTGCCGACGCGGGTGATCGTGCCGTTGCGCACGTACCAGACGCGGCCGTCGGCGTCGCGCAGCCGGGTGACGCGCAGGGTGACCGCCTCGACGGTGCCGACGGCGGCGCCCGCGTCGATCACGTCGCCCACGCCGTACTGGTCCTCCAGCAGCATGAACATGCCGGCGATGAAGTCCTTCACCAGCTCCTGGGCGCCGAAGCCGATCGCGACGCCCAGGATGCCGACGCTGGTCAGCAGGGGAGCGATGGGGATCGTCAGCCGGTCGAGCACGGTCAGGATGGCGGTGCCGAGGACGACGATGGAGGCGATGTGCTTGAGCACCGAGCCCATGGTCTCGGCCCGCTGCTTGCGGCGCTCGTGCAGCAGCGCGTCGATGCCGTCGGTGGCGGCGTTGCGGCGGAACCTGTTGGCGAGCGAGCCGCCGGTGGCCGCCCGGGTCACCACCTTCGTGATCACACGGTGCGAGATGTTCCGCACGACGAACCCGAAGATCAGGATCAGGACGATGGTGATCAAGCTCGCCAGCAACGGCGCCCACGATACGTTGCCCAGCCAGTCGACCAGGGGACCACAGATCACTGTGTCACCTTGACAGGCTTGCGCCATCTGCGAGCTCACTTTGTCCAAGTCCTGCACGAGCGACGACTCCGTCGGCGCGGGCGTCGGTGATGGCCCCGATGTCACCAACAGGAACACTGGGTGGATTCCCCCTCAGGAAGCGGTTCGGTCAGCGGCAAATCAGTCCAATTGGATCTAAAAATACCGCTGACCGAACCGGCCGCCGTCACATCACGCCGGGGAAGACGGGGTCGCCAGGTCTCTGGGCCGCGGAGGGAGAGACCGGACGCTCCGATGACGGACGGCTCGGACGGGCCACGCACCCGGAAGCGTGTCCCGTTCCGGTTCCAAGGGGGGAGGTGATCCCCCCGGCACCCGGCGGGGGCACCCGCCGGGCTGTCCTGCGCGCACGGGCACCCGCCCGCGCGAAAGGGCCGGAACCGGCGGGACGATCAGGGGCCCGGGAACCCGGACGCCCTCCGCACCGATCGTCCCGCCGGCCCCGCGAGGCCGCCGTGGGGACGGTGACCCGTGGTGGCTGCGCTCCACCCGGATCACCGCGTCGTCACTCTCCCACCGCGGCGAGCACGCGTGCGACCTTGGTCGCGGCACCGGCCGGGTCGTCGGCCGTGTGCATGGGTTCGCCCCAGGACCAGCAGTACCACCAGTCGGGAAGGTCCGAGGCGTTCGCCGGGCGGCAGGTGACGTTCTCGGACAGGCTCGTCGCCTTCGGGTTGATGACGCGTACGAACTGCCGGCCGCTCTGGGTCTGGACCACTCGTGCGAGCAGACCGCGAGCGCCGAGCTCGGATACGAGGCGCTGCAGATGTCCGTTCTTGTCGTCCGTCACCTTCTCGTCCTCCCTGGGAATCGTTGCTGGTGGGCCAAACATGGCTCAAGTCAACAGCACACGCAACGCCACTGTGGTGATCACAGGGAGTGGCTATTCCCTCGTGGGTTGTAAGAAACGACCCCTCGGAGGACGATCCTTAACCGTAGGCTTGATGAGCACGTTTTCAAACGGTCCTCACTGCCTCATAGTCATCTCTAGGCGAAGAGCTACCTGAGGGCTACGCTGAGTCACCAGTCTTGATGGGTCGAGACATCGGGAGAGGGGCCGGGATGTCCGGCAGGCAGCACAGGGAAACGGAGATAGCCCGGCGGGTCAGGGCCAAGGGCCTTGCCACCGGGCGCACCTCCGCCCAGATAGCTGAAGAGATCCACGAAGCGTGCTCACCACAGTTCAGCACGACCCGCATCAAAGCGCACCGCCTGTCCTACGGCATCGCACTCGCGGACGTGATCGAACAGGTGCGCGCGTTGTTCGAGCGCGACGCCAAGGCGCCGCCGGGCATCGGCGAGACGTTGCTGTCGGCGTACGAGAGCGGGCTCAAGCGCCCGGGTCCCGAATACCTGCACTACCTGTGCACGGTCTACCGGGTCGAGCCCATCGAGCTCGGCTTCGACGGCCCCTGCATCTGCGGCCACGGCCACCGCATGCCGGGCGCGCTCGCCGAGATCACCCAGCGCATGGGGTCGGCGTCGCTCCCTCGCGACCTGGTCCTGCAACCGGTGACCGTCGAGGCCGACGCCCAGGAGGACGAGAACATCCTGCGGCGCACGTTGTTAAATCTGCTCGACACCGACGTCTCGTTCAAGCAGCAGTTCGACGGGGCGATGCTGGGCGCGTGCGAGGGCATCCGGCGGCGGATGGACCAGACGCTGGTCTCGGCCACCGTCTCGGGCGGGATGCTCGACCAGTGGGAGGAGGCGACGCTCGCCTTCGGCCGCCAGTACACCACGACGCCCCCGTTGCGGTTGCTGTGCGACGTGCTGCTGGAGCTGAGCGCGGTCCGTACGGCGCTGTCCCAGCGGCAGCCGATCGACCTCCAGGACCGGCTGTGCCGCATGGCCGCGCAGCTGGCCGGCCTGAGCGGCATGGTGATGATCAATCTCGGCGACCACCGGCTGGCCCGGTCGTTCTTCCGCACCGGCCGCATCGCCGCCGACGAGACCGGCGACCGTGCGCTGCGGGCGTGGATCACGGCCAGGGAGTCGCTCGTACCCCTCTACTACGGCGACGCCCGCGAAGCCCTCAACCTCGCCAAGAAGAGCCGTGACCTGGCGGGCACCGTTCCGTGCGTGGCCCAGGCGATGGCGCCGGTCGTCGAGGCGCGGGCCCTGGCCATGCTCTCGGGCACCGACAGCAAGAAAGAGGTGGTCGACCAGGCCAAACGGGCGCTGGCCAGGGCCAGGAGCGCTTTCGCGCACATGAAGAGCGAGGAGCAGGAGGACATGGCCTTCGGCTACACCGAGAAACAGCTCTACTTCTACCAGGGCGACGTGCTCACCAAGCTCGGCCAGACCATCGAGGCCGAGGTGGTGCTCGACCAGGCGCTCGGCAAGTACGAGGACCACATCCTCGACCAGACCCTGATCAGGCTCGACCAGGCCCAGTGCCGCCTCCTGGAGGGCGACGTCGACGAAGCCCTTCAAATCGGCACGAAAGCCTTGCGCGCTTTGGGGGATGAATACCTTACGGACCTCATCATCCGCCCGGCGCTCGCTCTGGAGCAGGCGATCATGAAAAAGGTCGACAAACATCACATGCTGGCCGAATTCAGCGCCGAGTTGCGTCGAAGGTCGGCCCAGAAGGAAGGGAGCGGTGGATGACGTTGAAGATCCGGCGGTACCGCTGGTCCGATCTCGACACCATCCTCGCGCTACACCGGATCTGCCTCGCCGAGGTGGGCCTCCACCCCGGCGACGGCGTCTACTACGACGACGACTTCCCCCGCATCCAGGAGATCTACCTGGCCTGCGGAGGTGACTTCATCGTCGGCGAGACCGGCTCACGGGTGGTCGCCATGGGCGGCCTGAAACCCGTCGACCGGGAGACCGCCGAGGTGTGCAGGCTCAGGGTGCATCCCGAGTTCCAGCGGCGCGGCTACGGCGGCGCCATGCTCTCGGCCCTCGAAGACCGCGCCTTGGAGCTCGGCTTCAGCAGCCTGCGCGGCGACACCACGCTCAACCAGGGGGCGGCCCTCGCGCTCTACGCCCGTCAGGGCTGGCGTGAGCTCTCCCGCTGCCAGGTGGGCGACCTCGTCGTCATCTACGGCGAGAAACGGCTGGCGCGCGCGCCGGCCATGGAGCTCTAGCTCCCACACGTCGAGGGTCCGACGCTTCCGGACCCGGCGGCACGCCCCATCCCCTCCTGGGGCCCTGGCTTGCCCTGGCTCGTTCTCCCTTTCCGTCCCCGCAGGGCTCCTGCGAGCTTTTACGCTCAGGCGTGTCCATCCCGCCTCGCGGCGCTCGCGGAGAGTGACGGCCCCGGGGTGCGGCATCGGTTCGCCCGCACGGTCCGCGTACGCGCCGGCACATCGTGCGAATGGTGAGAACCTCGCCTTACTAGGTAGTAACCGCAGGAAAGAACAGTTTTCGCCGACGCCGGTATGGATGTTTCGGGCCTGCGAGTGAGGCTCTTAACTCCGAGTGGAACAGGAGCCTCACCGGCTTCGTCACGTGCCCTGGCGAATGCTCTTAGTAGTGGCATGCTCTGCTCCATGGCAGTCGTGCCCGCTCCCCGACCCCTCTTGGGAGCCGTGCTTCTGTTGTTCGTCAGCGCCGCTTGGGGGTCGGCGTTCCCGCTGATGAAGGACCTCATTCTCCGGTTACCTGTCGAGGACCTGCTGGCCGAGCGGTACCTCGTCGCGGCGCTGACGCTGCTGCTCATCCGGCCTCGCTGCCTTCGGGGGCTGTCGCGCAGGACGTGGGTCAACGGGCTCGTGCTGGGGCTGCTGTTCGGTGTCGGACAGACCGCTCAGGCGCTCGCGCTGCACAGCCTGCCCTCCGCGGTGTCAGGGTTCGCCGTGGGGTGCAGCGTGGTGATCACGCCCGTCCTGGCCCTGGTGATGTTCAGGAGCCGGGCGCCGCGGCGGGTGTGGGCGGGCGTGGTGCTCGCCATGGCCGGGATGACCGTGTTCACGCTGCTGCGCGGGGTCGAGGACCACGAGGTCTCGCTGCTCGCGCTCGGCGTCACGCTCTCGGCCGCGGCGCTCTACTCGGCCCACACGCTCATGCTCGCCGAGCTGTCCAAGAAGGGCGAGCGCTTCCAGGCGTACGCGCTGACCACGATCCAGCTCTTCACCATCGGGCTGCTCACAGGGGGCTTCGCGTTGCGCGGCGGGATCACGCTGCCGTCCAGCCTGCCCGACTGGGCGATCCTCGCCCATCTGGCCGTGGTGTCGTGCGCCCTGGGCTTCCTGGCCCGCTCGTACGGGCAGAAGCACGTGCCGGCGGTGCCCAGCGCGATCATGATGTCCTCGCAGCCCCTCTGGGTGGCCGCCATCGCGGTCATCTGGTTCCACGAGCAGGTGGGCTGGAGCATGGTGATGGGCGGCGGGCTCATGGCCGCGGCCATGCTGCTGGCCCTGCCCGAGAGGGCCGCCAAGGGAAAAGTGGACCAGCCGGGCAGGCGCGACCTGCTGGCGGTCTCCCGCCGTGCCGCACTGGTGCTGGCCGACCTGCGGATCAAGCGTGAGGAACGGCTGCCTTTGGAGCCGGGGCCGGCGCCGTTCATCGCCAAGAGCGCGTGCGGGGACGTCGAGTCGTGCCCGTGGAACGCGCACGCGCTGAAGGGCGGCGGCGAGCCGAGCCTGGAGCGGCTGATCGAGCGGGCGACCGCGATCGTCCGCGCCAAGAAGTTGCCGGGGCCCGGCTGCTGCCAGTCCGTCACGCTGGTCGGGCGGTGCCTGTGCACGTTGATGGAGGAATCGGAACAGACGCGGGTCGCGGCGGTCGAACATTGGTTTCGGTCTCAATAGGCTGCGGGACGCGCACAAAAGCCAGGTGCTACTTATTCGTTAAACCACCACCTATTCCCTATAAATCTTGATATCCGGTTGAGTGTCCGAATAATGGGAAATCACACCCATCGGAGAGGCACGTCATGAAGCGCATCGTCGTCCGTAAGCCAGGCACCGCGAGGCTCGCAGGGACCGCAGGCGTCATCCACAAGGGGTGACCGGGGACAGGTCCCACCTCAGCGTCCAGGGCGGGCCACCTGCCCGATGGGGGGCCGTACGGCTGCTGATGCCGGTGATGGACGCGCATCGCCGGCCGCGCGGCCCCTACACCGTGGGCGCCGCCCTGCTGCGCCGTCTGGTGCCGGGCGCGCCGCCCGAGCTGGTCGCGGCGTACGACATCGAGATCCGGGCGGCCGCACCCGAGCTGGCCGCTCAGGTGCCCGCCCGGCGCATGACCATCGACGCGGGGCTGCCCGACGAGGAGCGCATCCTGGTGCCGGCGCCCCGCCGGACGCTGAGGCTGGCCAACGGGATCGCCGAGTTCGTCCGGGCCGCCGTGCCGCCGGGCTCGACGCTCGCGGTGTGCAACGGCGCGCACGCCGACCCGACCGACACCGAGCTCCTGGACGTCCTGACCCGGCGCGTCCCGGCCGGCACGCTCACCGTCCTGGTGTACGCCGACGGGCCCGAGCCGCCCCCCGACGAGCGTGCCGCCGACGAGCTGTGGCCCCTGGTGGACCGTTGCATGCGCGAGGGCTTCCTGCACGCCGCGGCCGAGCTGGGCGAGCGGGGCCTGGATCGTACGGAGCCGGGGGAGGCCCGGTGGTGGCGCTTCGCCCAGCGCACCGCCACCGCGCTCGGCGGCCTCGGCCGCGTCCAGGAGGCGCGGGCGCTGTGGGACCACGTACGCGCGGCCAGCCAGGACCCGGTCGTGCACGCCGCCGCCGCGTACGGGACGGCCATGCTCGACGCCCGCCACCCCGACCCCGCGCGGCGCGACCTGGGCCGGGCCCGGCGCTGGATCAACGAGGCCATCGCCATCGCGGGGCTGCTGCCCGACCCCCTGGAACGGGCCTTCAAACTCGGCTTCGACCGCAACGGCCTGGCGCTGATCGAGCTGCGGAACGGACGGCCGCAAGCCGCGCTGTCGCTGGTGGAGTCGGCCATCGAGCTGGCCGCCGAGCTGGGCGACCGGCACCCCGTGCACCGGATGGTGCTGCTGGCCAACCGGGCCCAGCTCCTCGCCGCGCTCGGCCACCCCAAGGAGGCCCTGGAGGACTACACCGCCGCCATCGCCATCGACCCGGCCTTCCCCGACACCTATCTGGAGCGCGGGAACCTGCTGTTCGGGCTGGGGCTGACCGAGGAGGCGCTGGCCGACTACGAACGGGCCATGCGGGCCGGGCCGCCGCTGCCGGAGGCGTACTACAACCGGGCGGAGCTGCGTACCGTGCGGGGTGACGTGGCGGGGGCGCTGGCGGACCTGGGCACGGTGATCGAGCTGGACCCCGCCTACCTGGACGCCTACGTCAACCGCGCCGGGCTGCTGGCGGCGGCGGACCGGGACGAGGAGGCCAGGGCCGACGTCACGGCCGGGCTCGCCCGCGCGCCGGAGAACCCGCACCTGCTCACCGTGCTCGGTCAGCTGGAGACGGCGGCGGGCCGCTTCGAGGAGGCCGCGGCGGCCCTCGACCTGGCCCTGGAACGCGCTCCCGAGCTGGCCGCCGCCTGGGGGAACCGGGGCGTGCTGCGTTACGCCGCGGGCGACGCCGAGGGCGCGGTCGCGGATCTGAGCAGAGCCGTCGAGCTGGACCGGCAGCCCGACCTGTACGCCAACCGCGCCGTCGCCCTGCGCGCCCTGGGCAGAACCGCCGAGGCCGAAGCCGACGAGCTCCGCGCGACCCGCTCCTCCTGACCACGGCCGCTTCGCCTGGCAGCGACGCGTTCCTCCTGACCACGGCCGCTCGCCTGGCCCGTTCCTCCTGAGGGCGGCCGGTTCACCTGGCAAGCGGCCCGTTTCACCTGGCAGCGGTCTGTTCCTTCTGGCGGTGGGACGATTGATGTATGACGGGGCGTATTGGGCGAGCTGCGGGGGTGTGCGGGGCGCTGGGGGTGTTGTGGTGGGCCACCGCCCGGCTGACGTGGGCGGGCGTCGGCTGCGCCGACTGGGACTGCCTGGCCCCGGCCCTCGGCCTCCTCCTGGCGATCAGCCTGGTCATGCTGGCCGGGGCCGCGTACGTGCTGGACCGCGTGGACGTGCGGCCCGCGCGGCGGGCGGCCCTGGTGGCCGCCGGGGCGGCGGTGGCGTTCTGGGCCACCGGGAAGCTGCTGCCGTCGTGGCCGTCCACCGCCGCGCACGCCGTGGGCGCCGCGGTCGTCTTCGCCGGGGCGGGAGCCGTCGCGGCGTTCGTGACCGGGCCGGGGGTCGCGCCGCGCTGGCGGGTGCTGATCGCGCTGACCCTGGCCGCCCTGCCGTGCGGCGTGTTCGCCGTGCTCTGGTTCGGCCTCGGCGGCTGACGACTGGGAGTGGTCAGGCGGGGAACACCTGGACGTGGTCGGCGGCGACCCGCAGGTGCACCTCGTCGCCGGGGGACAGGCCGGCGGCGGCCCTGGACGGCAGGTCGGCGAAGATCACCGAAGGGCCCGCCTGGGCGTACACGCGGGTGGTCGCGCCCAGGAACACCGTCACGTCCACGACCGCCCGCGCCCCCGGGCCGTCCTTGGCCAGCTCGACGTCCTCGGGGCGGAACATGCACAGGACACGGGGGGCGGGCGCCTCGACGTCGAACGCGCCGCCCGCGGTGACCCGGCCCTCCACCGCGTCGAGTTCGAGGGTGTTGCGGTTGCCGACGAAGCCGGCGGCGAAACGGGTGGAGGGGGCGGTGTAGATCTCGGCGGGCGGCCCGCACTGCTCGATGTCGCCGGCGTTCATCACCGCGACCCGGTCGGAGATCGCCAGCGCCTCGGCCTGGTCGTGGGTGACGAAGACGGTGGTGATGCCGACCTGGTGCTGGATGCGGCGGACCTCGTCGCGCAGGCGGTGGCGTACCTGGGCGTCCAGGGCGGACAGGGGTTCGTCCAGCAGCAGCACCTCGGGGCGGGGGGACAGCGCGCGGGCCAGGGCGACGCGCTGCTGCTGGCCGCCGGAGAGCTGGTTCGGCAGGCGGTCGCCGAGGTGGTCGAGGCCGACGAGGTCGAGCATCTCGTCCACGCGGGCCCTGACCTCCTCCTTCGGCCGCTTCCTGACGGTCAGGGGAAAGGCGACGTTGCCGCGTACGGTGAGGTTGGGGAACAGCGCGTACGACTGGAAGACCATGCCGATGGGCCGCTTGCGCACCGGCACGCCCGCCATGTCGGCGCCGCCGATCGTCAGCCGCCCGCCGTCGAACCCGGTCAGGCCCGCGATGCAGCGCAGCAGCGTGGTCTTGCCGCAGCCGGACGGCCCGAGCAGGGCCAGCATCTCACCCTGCTCGACGCTGACGCTCACGCCGTTGAGCGCGGTGTGGCCGGCGTAGCGCTTGGTGATGCGGTCGAGTACGACGTGGCTCATGGAGTGGTGCCCTTCTGGACCGGAGCGGTGGCCATGGACGCGCTCACCCGGCCGCGGCCGAGCCAGACGACCAGCGCGGACAGCGCGAACAGCAGGCCGAAGGTGAAGATGGTGACGACGGCCAGCGCGTTGGGGTCGCCGAGCGTCCGGGAGACGAACTGCCTGGCCGACCAGAGCGGCAGCGTCTCGTAGCTGACGCCGGTGAGGATCTTGGCGAGCGCGAACTCGTTCATGGCGGTCGCGATGACCAGCAGCGCGCCGGAGACCACGCCGCCGCGGATCGCCGGGAGGATCACCCTGATCAGGGTGGCGGCCGGCCCGGCGCCGCACGTGGCGGCGGCCTCGCTGAGCCGCACGGCCCCCGCCGCCAGCAGCGAGCTCTCCACCGCCCGGTACATGAACGGGAACGCGATCGCCGCGGTCGCGGCGGCCAGCAGCCAGAACGTGCCGAACAGCTCGGGCGCGACCGACTTGGTGACGAGCTGGAGGCCCGCGCCGACGACCACCCACGGGATGGCGAACGGGATCACCGAGATCGTCTGGACGATCGACCCGATGCGCGGGTTGTGCACGACCGACCAGTACGCGGCCGGCACGACGAGCACGATCTCGATCACCACGACGACCGCCGAGAGCACGAGCGAGCGGCCGAGCGCGGCCATGACGTCCGGCTTGGCGAACACGCCGGTCCAGTGGGCCAGGGTGTAGCCGTCGGGCAGCGGCGTGTCGGTCCAGCGGGTGGCCACGGAGTACAGCAGGGCGGCCAGCAGCGGCAGCCCGAAGTAGACGGCGAGCAGGCCGAGGAAGACGCGGCGTCTCACAGCCACCTCGCAGCGCGCCTCAGCGAAAGCCGGTAGAGCAGGGTCGCCCCGATGGCCAGGATCATCAGCAGCACCGACAGCACGGCGGCGCGGCCGAGGCCGAACACCGAGGACTCCAGCGTGGTGCCGATCTGCAGGGTGATGAGCTTGGTCGCGCTGGGGGAGGAGCCGATGGCGTACGCGACGGCGTAGACGCCGATCGTCCAGGTGAAGACGAGCAGCCAGCCCGCGATCACGAACGGGGAGAGTACGGGCAGGCCGACGTACCGCCAGAACTGCCATCTGGTGGCGTGGCAGACCGCGGCGGCCTCCTGCCAGTCGTCCTTGAGCACGCTCAGCGCGGGCAGGGTGAGCAGCACGAACATCGGGATGTTGAAGTACAGGTAGACGACGTTCATGCCGTTGAAGGAGCCGAGCGAGGGGAACGGGTTGTCCTCGATCCCGAACAGGCCCTTGAGCACGAGCGTCAGCATGCCGGTCGAGCCGATCAGCGCGACGAAGCCGAAGGCCAGGCCGATGCCGGCGAAGTTCGAGGCGACGTTCATCAGCGACAGCCAGAAGGCCCGGCCGCCGAGGCGCATCCGGGTGATGAGCCAGGCGGCGGGCGCGCCGAGCGCGGTGGCCAGCGTGGCCTGGGTCAGGCCGAGCGCGAGCGAGCCGCCGATGGCCTGGCGGTCCACCGGGTTCCCGGCCACCTTGACGATGTGGTCGAAGCCGTAGCTCCCGTCGGGCAGGGCGAAGGTGTCGTGCAGCAGCCGCAGCGCCGGCAGGACCAGCGTGGCCAGGGTGAACAGCAGCAGCGGCAGGGCCGGGCCCCAGGCGGTGAACAGCTTGCCCGGGGCCCTGCGACGGGCGGCCGGTGGAGCCGCCACGGACTCCGTGATGTGGGACGTCACGCGAGGACCTTCGCCTCCCAGTCGGCGACGATCTGCTCCGGATTGACCTTCGTGATCTCGATCTCCTTGACCGGCGCGTACGACTCCTCGGGCAGCCAGTTGGCCTTGGCGTCGGCGGGGAGCTGGAGGTCGCCGTTGAGCGCGCGGATCGGCCGGGCGCCGAACTTGGCGAACAGCGTCTGGGCCTCGTCGGAGAGCACGTAGTCGAGCAGGCCCTTGAGGAAGTCGCCCTTGGCGGTGTTGTACTTGTTGATCATCATCCCGGACGGCGACCAGACCGAGCCGTCGGAGGGGATGACCACGTCCACGTTGACGTTCTTGGCCTTCAGGGCGGCCTTCTGGGCCAGGCCGTTGAAGTCGTAGTTGATCTGGATGGGGGCCTCGCCCTTCTCCAGGGTCTCCTCGCTCATCTTGACGTCGCTGAGGTTGCCGGCGTCCTTGAGCTTCTTGAAGTAGGTGTAGGCGGGGGTCAGGTCGTCCACCGAGCCGCCGTTGGCGACCGCGGCGGCGACGACCATGGCCTGGCCGGTGCCCGACGAGGCCGGGTTCTTGATGGCGATCTGGCCCTTGTACTCGGGCTTGAGCAGGTCCTGCCAGCTCTTGGGCGGGATGCTCACCTTGTCGGTGTTGACGACGAACGCGGGCGCGCCCACGAACGTGGCGACCCAGCCGCCCTTGCCCTTCTGCCAGTCCTTGAGCTTGCCCGCCGACGGCGGCAGGTACGCCGGCACCACGCCCTTGGCCTCGGCCACCGGCCCCCACATCAGGCCGATGTCGCTGGCCGTGCCGATCGGGTTGTCCTTCTCGGCGTCGAACTTGACGATCTCCTCCGAGGAGGACATGTCGGTGTCCTTGTGGGCGCAGGCGCCCTGGTACTTGGCGCAGAACGTCTTGACGACCTCGCCGTAGTTGGCCCAGTCGGGGGCCAGGCCGTAGGTCGGCAGGTCCTTGCCCTGGGCGGCGATCTTGCCGGTGTCCGGGGCGGCGGACCAGTCGTATTCACCGGCGCCGGCCGAACTGCCGCACGCGGTGAGGGCGAAAAGGGATGAGGCGGCAATTACCGCCCATGTGCGATGCTTCATATGGACCCTCGGTTAATTCCCGGTAAATTCGACAAGTGCCGTGAGCAGGTCTTTTCCCCGGCATGTCTAGTGCAGCGGAACGGTCCGGCCAACGTGTGATTTGCCTATCGCCGCTATAGGCAGACTCATATAACGGCTGCCTATCGGGGGCATCGGTCTAATCCCCCTTGTCCGGAACATCCCTGGCCATGAGGCTTTGCCCTACTAGAAGTTGACCGGAAAGGAACCCGATGGCGACGATCCCGAGTCGCTACCTGCTCAACCACATCGGCGGCGAATGGCGTGCCCCCGAGAGCGGGCAGACCCGGCCGAACATCAACCCCGGCGACCTCTCCGACCACATCGGGGACTTCGCCGAGTCCGGTGGCGCGGACGTCGAGCTGGCCGTGGAGGCCGCCGCCGCGGCGATGCCGGAGTGGAAGGGGCTCGGGCCGATCAAGCGCGCCGAGTTCCTGCGCGCCGCCGAACGCCTGATCGAGGAGCGGGCCGAGGACTTCGCCCAGGCGATCACCCGCGAGCAGGGCAAGCTGATCAAGGAGGCGCGCGGCGAGGTCAGGCGGGCCCTGGCCATCCTCGACTTCACCGCGGGCGAGGGGCGCAGGCTGAAGGGCGAGACGCTGCCCGCCGAGGAGCCGCGCACGTTCTCCTACACCTTCCGAGCGCCGATCGGCGTGGTCGGCCTGGTGACGCCGTGGAACTTCCCCCTCGCCATCCCCATGTGGAAGGTCGCGCCCGCGCTGCTGGCCGGGTGCGCGGCGGTGCTCAAGCCGTCGCCGTTCACGCCGCTGACCTCCGCGCTGCTGGTGGAGGCGTTCGTGGACGCGGGCGTGCCCGCCGGGGTGCTCAACCTCGTGCAGGGCGACATCGCGGCGGGCGAGGCGCTGGTGACGCACCCGCGCGTGGCCGGGATCAGCTTCACCGGCTCGCTGCCCGTGGGCCTGGCCATCCACCAGGCCGGGGCGCCCCGGCTGCTGCGCACGCAGCTCGAACTGGGCGGCAAGAACGCGGTCCTGGTGCTCGCGGACGCGGACCTGGACAAGGCGGTCAAGGCCACCGTGTTCGGCGCGTTCGGGCAGTCGGGACAGCGGTGCAGCGCCACGTCCAGGGTGATCGTCGACCGTTCCGTCAAGGAGGAGTTCCTGTCGCGGCTGGTCGCCGAGGTGGCCGGGCTCAAGGTGGGCCCCGGCCTGTCGGACGAGGCCACGATCGGCCCGGTCGTGAACGAGGCCCGCATGCGCGCCTGCCTGGACGCGGTCAAGGCCGCGCAGGAGTCCGGCGCCAAGGTCGCCATCGGCGGCGAGCGGCACACCGAGGGCGTGCCCGAGGGCTGCTACGTGCAGCCGACCGTGCTGCGCGACGTGCCCTGGGACAGCGAGATCGCCCAGGAGGAGATCTTCGGCCCGGTGTTGTCCGTGGTGGACTGCGACGGCTTCGACGACGCCATGCGCATCTCCAACTCGGTCCGGTACGGCATGAGCGGCACGATCTTCACTCAGGACCCGGCGACCATCTTCGAGGCCCTGGACCGCTTCGAGGCGGGCATGCTGCACGTCAACCGGCCCGGCGTCGGCGCGTACGCGCACCTGCCCCACATGGGCGCCAAGTTGTCGCAGTTCGGCCCGCCCGAGTGCTCGCCGCAGGTCTGGGACTTCTACACCGAGTGGCGGTCGGCGTGCATAAGTTACTGACGGCGGCCGAGGCCGTCGCCCGGCACGTCCCCGCCGGGGCCGTCGTCGGGATGGGCGGCCAGAACATCAACCGCTGCCCGATGGCGCTGGTGCACGAGGTGATCAGGCAGGGGATCGGCGGGCTGACCGTGGTCGGCTGCAACCTGTCGCTGCCGCTCGACATGCTGGTCGCGGCGGGCCTGGTGGTCCGCACCGAGCAGGGCACCGGCAACCTGGAGCGCTACGGCACGCTGTTCGCCTGGCGCCGGGCCGTCGAGCGCGGCGAGGTCGGCGTCGGCGACCATTCGCACCTGGCGATGGCCACCCGCTTCGCGGCGGGGGCCATCGGGGTGCCCTTCCTGCCGACGCGCAGCCTGCTCGGCACCGACCTGCTCGCCGACCTGGTGTCGGAGGGCGTGGCGGTGGAGTCGGCCGATCCGTGGACGGGGCAGCCGGTGGTGCTGCTGCGGGCGATGACGCCGGACGTGGCGATCATCCACGCGAACCGCGCCGACCTATCCGGAAATGTCGTGATCGAGGGGGTTACCTCCCATGAGGTGGACATGGTCCGGGCGGCCCGCGCCACGATCGTGTCGGCCGAGGAGGTGCTGCCCGCCGGGGCGTTCGCCGACCGGCCCGAGCGGGTCACGATCCCGGAGGCGTACGTGACCGCGGTCGTCCACCAGCCCTTCGGCGCCTTCCCGACCTCCGTCTACCGCGAGTACGACTTCGCCGAGCCGGAGATCAAGGAGTACCAGGCGCTGGGCCGGGCCGGGGACGCCGAGCTGCGCGAGTGGATCGGGGCCAACCTGGGCGCGTCCTTCGACGATCATCTCCAGGCCCGCGACCCGGCGGGCACGCTCCGGGACGGGCTGACCGAGCAGATGAGGAGGCTGGTGTGAGCGCGTCCGGGGAGTGGGCCGCCCTGCCGAGGGAGCTGCTGGTCGTCGAGGGCGCCCGGCAGATCCGCGACGGCGACCTGGTGATCGTCGGCACCGGCCTGCCGCTGCTGGCCGCCACGCTCGCCCAGCGCACCCACGCGCCGGAGGCCAAGCTCGTCATCGAGTCGGGGGTGATGTTCCCGAAGGTCGTGCCGACGCCGGTGTCCGTGGTCGATCCGCGGCTGATGCACGGCGCCGCGCGGCACGGGTCGTTGTTCGAGGCACTGGGCGGGCTGGTCCAGCGCGGGCTGGTCCGTACGGGCTTCCTCGGCGGGGCCCAGGTGGACGAGTACGCCAACATCAACTCCACCTGGGTCCCGAGACCGGACGGCTCGCGGGTGCGCCTGCCCGGCAGCGGCGGGGCCAACGACATCGCCAGCCACTGCCGGCAGGTGGTGATCCTGACCGACCACGAGAGGCGGCGCTTCCCCGCCCGCTGCGACTACGTCACCAGCCCGGGGTTCCTGGGCGGGCCGGGGGAGCGGGCCAAGGCCGGGCTCGGGCCGTTGCGCGTCAAGGTCGTCACCGACCTGTGCGTGATGGAGGCCGAGGACTCGGCGCTGACCGTGACGGCCCTCATGCCGGGGGCGAGTGTTGCGGACGTACTAGAAAACACCGGCTTTACCCCGAAATTTCGGGATTCGTTGGAAATTGTGGTGCCGCCGGACCCCGAGGACCTCTGCCTGCTGCGCGAGGAGATCGACCCGGCGTGCGTGTACTTCCCTGAAAGGAAAGCCCGTTGACCGACAAGAAGCCGTTCGCCTGGGAGACGGCGATCGCCTGGAAGAACAAGGACCGGATCGTCGTGCGCGGGTACGACGTGAACGAGCTGACCGGCAACATCTCCTTCGCCGAGCACTTCCACCTGGTGCTGCGCGGCGAGCTGCCGACCCCCGAGGTGGGCCGGATGACCGAGGCGATCCTGGTGAACATGGCCGAGCACGCCATGTCGCCGTCCTCGGCCACCGTGCGCTTCGCCACCTCCGGCGGCGCCGAGCTGAACGCGGCCGTCGCGGCGGGCGTCGCCGGCATCGGCCGCCTGCACGGCACCGCCGACCGGCCCGCCGAGCTGTTCCTCGCGGTCGGGCAGCGGGCCGAGCGCGACGGGCTGAGCGACCAGGAGGCCGCCGCCAAGGTCGTGGCCGAGATGCGCGAACGCCGCGAGCGCATGCCCGGGTTCCACCACGCCCAGCACATCCGCGACCCGCGTACCGCCCGCCTGCTGGAGCTGTCGGACGAACTGGGCGTCACCGGCCGGTACGTCCGCATCGCCCGCGCGATGGAGGACGCCACCGAGGACGTCTTCGGCCGCCGGATCTGGATCAACGGCCCCGGCTCGATGGGCTGCGTCGGCCTCGACATGGGGTACGAGCCGTTGCAGCTCAAGGCCATGTTCATCGTGTGCAGGTCGTTGTCGTTGTGCGCGCACTCGATCGAGGAGATGACCAGGGAGAAGGGCTGGCGGGCCTCCACCAACTCCGACATGGTCCAGCCGCTGGACCTGTCGATGCAGGGCCCGGACCACTACGACGGCCCGGCCGACCGCGCCCTGGCCTGACCACCGGCCGGATCACCGGCCGGACCGCCGCCGGCACCTCCGCGCCGACCCTTGACACCCGTGTTCTCCAGGTTCAAGGTGGTGTTCCGTATACGGAACAAGCGTGGAGGTGCAGTCATGCGGCCCAACTCCCGGTTCGCGCAGGTGCAGCCGTTCGACATCGACAAGGTGGCGTCCGCCGCCGGGGCCGACCCCGACGTCCTGCGCCTGGAGAACCTGGACACCGACGTCCCGCCGCCGCCGGTCGCGGTGGCCGCGACCAGGCGGTCCCTGGAGGAGAGGACGGGCAACAGCTGGCTGCCGTTCACCGGCCTGCCGGTGTTGTGCCAGGCGGTCGCCGCCGAGCTGCGGGCGCGTACCGGGGTCGACTACGACCCGTTGCGGCAGGTGTGCATCACCTCGGGCGGCACGTCGGCGGTGATGCCGGTGCTGCTGGCCACGACCGAGCCGGGCGAGCCCGTGGTGCTCACCGACCCCACCTACGCCGGGCTGCTCCAGCGGGTGCGGCTGTCGGGCGCGCGTCCGCACCTGGTGCCGCTGCGGGTGGAGGGCGGCCGCTGGCGGCTGGACCGCGAGGCGCTCGGCCGGGTGCCCGCGGCGGCGGCGCTGCTGCTGATGAGCCCGTCGATGCCGTCGGGCGTGGTGTTCGACCGGGAGGACTGGGAGGCGGTCGCGCGGGTCTGCGAGCGTACGGGCGCGTACCTGATCTACGACGCCGCCATGGAGCGCATCGTCTTCGACGGCCACCCGCGCGTCAACCCGTGCCAGGTGGACGGCCTGGCCGAGCGCACGATCATCATCGGGTCCATGTCGAAGGAGTACCGGATGATCGGCTGGCGGATCGGCTGGGTCGCCGGCCCGGCCGACATCATGTCCCGGATCATGGTCGCGACCATCTACAACACCACCGTGGCCAGCGGCTACCACCAGTACGGCGCCGCCGCCGCGCTCACCGACCCGGCCGGCGCGGGGGTGGCGGAGGCGGCGGCCGAGTACCAGGCCCGCCACGACACCGTGGTCGCGCAGCTCGACGGGCTGCCGGTGGTCCGGGCGGGCGGCGGCTGGTCCGTCCTGGTGGACGCCGAGGCCATGGGGCTGACCGCCGCCGACCTGTCGGCCCGCCTGCTGGAACGCGGGCGCGTCGCGGCCACCCCCATGACGGCCTGGGGCGAGAGCGTCGCCCCCCGGTACGTCCGCCTCGTCTACAGCGCCGAGCCGGTCGGGCGCCTGTCGGACCTGCGGGCCCGCTTCGAGGCGGCGCTCGGCTGACGGGACTGACCGGGACTCAGCGGGCCAGGCGGTCGCGCAGGAAGCCCTCGAACGTGCGCAGGCCGGGGTGGCGGGCGCGGAGGGCGGCGACGTCGGCCTGGTAGCCGCCTTCCAGGAACCACTCGTACATGCGCTCCCCGCCGGTCGGGGTCTGCTCGAACCGGGTGGGGGTGCCGGTGACGCGCTGGTAGATCTCGGCGAGCTCCGGGCCGGTGAGTTCGTCGCCCGCCAGCTCCAGCGCCCGGCCGGCGTACTCGTCGGGATGCTCGAACGCCTCCGCGGCGAAGTGGCCGATGTCCTCGGGCGCGACGAGCTGCATGCGCCGGAACGGCAGCGCGATGACCCGCTCCTCCCCGGCGGGCTCGGCGTAGTACAGCAGGTTCGTCATGAAGAACACCGGCCGCAGGACGGTGACCCGCAGGCCCAGCTCCGCGAGGTGCCGCTCGATCGCCCACTTGCTCGCGAAGTGCTCGATGCCGGTGTCGCGCTCGGCGCCGCCGACCGAGCTGTAGACCAGGTGGGCCAGGCCCAGCCCGGCGGCCAGGTCGGCGACCGCGACGCCCTGGCGCACCTCGCGGGCCAGCTCCTCCTCGGTCAGGGCGAGGGCCTGCACGCTGAACACGCCGTGCACGCCCGTCATGGCGGCCCGCAGGGAGGCGGGGTCGTCCAGGTCGCCCTTCGCCAGGGTGGCGCCGAGCGCGGACAGGGCGCGGGCGGCGGGCGAGGCCGGGTCCCTGACCAGGGCGCGGACCGTCCAGCCGCGGTCCAGGAGCGTCCGGGCCACCGCGCCGCCCTGGTTGCCGGTGGCGCCGGTGACCAGGATCGTCCTGGCACGGGCGGGCAGCAGCAGCGACTTCCCGGTGACCTTGCGGGCCTCGACGGCGGCGTGCGCCTCGGCCGCCGACTCCAGGGGCAGCACGTTGCCGACCGTGGGACGCAGGCGGCCGGCGGCGGCCAGCTCCAGGGCCTCGCGGGCCAGCTCACGCGGGTCGGCCGAGGGCCAGGCCACTGCGGTCACGCGGGGGTCGGGGGTGGTCATCGGGCCGCCGGCCATGCCGTACGCGCTGAGCCGCCCGCCGTCCTTCAACAGCGCCTGCGCCTGGGCGCCGACCTCGCCGCCCACGCCGTCGAAGACGACGTCCAGGCCGCCGGTCGCGGCGCGTACCTCGTCGGCCCAGCCCGGGACGGTGTAGTCGACCGTCAGCTCGGCCCCGAGGCGCGCGGCCAGGTCGCGCTTGGCGGCACTGCTCGCCGCGCCCACCACGCGTGCCCCCGCGGCGCGCGCGAGCTGCACCAGCAGGCTGCCCACCCCGCCTCCGGCGGCCTCCACCAGCACCCATTCGCCGGGCCGCGGCGCGGCGGCGAGGGTCAGCCCCACGGCGGTGCGCCCGTCGGCCAGCAGCGCCACGGCGTCCAGCGCCGACAGGCCCGGGGGCAGCGGGATCAGGTCGTCGGCGGCGGCCACCGCCAGCTCGGCGTAGCCGCCCCGGCCGCCGAGCGTGGTGACCACCCGCGTTCCCACCAGCGCCGCGTCCACGCCTTCGCCCACCGCCAGGACGGTGCCCGCCACCCCGTTCCCCAGGATCGCGGGCAGCTCGGCCCGTCGCGGCCCCCGATCGGCGCGCACCTGCGTCTCCACGAACGTGATGCCCGCGACCGCCACCTCGACCAGCACCTGCCCCGGCCCCGCGACGGGATCGGGCACCTCCTCCACGACCAGCGACCCGGGACCACCGAACCGCCGCAGCACCACCGCACGCATGACAATCCTCCTTAGTCGGAGCGCTGCGCTCCGACTAAGTACGGTATATCGGAGCGCTCCGCTCCGCAATATCCTGTACGGCATGGCAGGACGCGGCAGACAGGCCGAGGCGGCGCGGAACGATCTGCGCCTGCTCCAGGCGGCCCACGAGGTGTTCACGACACAGGGGTTCGACGCGCCGGTGTCGGCCATCGCCAAGCAGGCGGGCGTGGGCATGGGCAGCCTCTACCGCCGCTACCGCACGAAGGAGGAGCTGCTCCAGCGGTTGTGCCTGATCGCCATGGAACGCGTGGTCGACGCCCTGGAGTCGGCCCTGGCCGAACCCGACCCGTGGACCGGGCTGGAGGCGTACGTGCGGGCCTGCGTGGAGGGCCGCTCCGGCGCGCTGGCCCCGGTGGCGGGCACGATCGAGGTCACCGACGAGATGTGGCGCACCTCCCGGCGGGCCACCGAGCTGGCCGACGAGCTCGTCACGAAGGCCCGCGAGGCCGGCGCGCTCAGACCCGACGTCACCACGCTCGACGTCTCGCTGCTCATCGAGCAGTTCAGCAGGCCGGCCCCCGGCCCGCCCGGCGAGGAGCACCAGCGGGTCAAACAGCGCCTGCTGGCCGTCACGCTCGACGGCCTGCGCGCCCCCGGCACGACCCCGCTGCCCGGTGATCCGCCGAGCACGGAGTGGTACGAAGGGCGCTGGCGGACCGCCCCGTAGGTCTACGGTGGGACGGTGGCCTTCAATGACCTGCTGAAAGACCTCGACCACAGCGCCGGAGCGCAGGCCGCGGGCATCAGACGCGGCTACGGCGGCCCGCCCGCCCGGACGATGAGCGTGCGCTCGGGCCCGGCCCGGCTGCGCTGCGCCTCGCTGCTCAAGCCCCTCTACGCCTGGGTGGCCGCCGACCACATCGACGACGCCGAGCGCTGGCGCCGCCACGCCGAGCCCGCCGTGGTCCTCTCCTCCAACGCCGACACGCTGAGCCTGTGGTTGTCCATCGGCCCGCGCGTCCTGCTGGAGGACCTCTACCGGCGCACCGGCGTGCGGTGGGCCCAGCCGGGCGGCGACCCGTCGCGCTTCGGCTCGGTGGAGGTGTCGGCCGACGAGGTCGCCGCCGCCTACACCGTGTTCGCGCAGGCCGCGGCGGCGGGCGACCCGGTGGCGGCCACCGTCCTGGAGTGGATGCGGCAGGTGGCGGGGGAGCAGACGTTCGGCGCCCGCGAGGCGCTCGGCTCGCCCGACGCCGGGATCAAGTGCGGCTGGTACGGCGCCCCCGACGAGACCTGCCTGCGCACCCACGCCGTCGCCGTCCTGCCTCGCGGCGGCACCCGGGCGACCGTGGTCGTGGCGATGACCGCGCTGCCCTACACCGGTGAGCGCGACCGCGAGGCGTACCACGCCCGCATCGCCCAGGGGTTTCCGGTCGAGTCCGTGCACGAGGGCCTGGCCGGGTCGCTGCTGCGCGGTCTCATGTCCACCACGCTGGCCGAGCTGGGCCACCGGCCCCGCTAGAGTCGGGGATCATGCGGATCACGGTGCTCGGCGGATGCGGGGCCTGGCCGGCGGCAGGCCAGGCGTGCAGCGGCTACCTCGTCGAGCACGATGGGTTCCGCGTGCTCGTCGACCCCGGCTACGCCACGCTGCCGCGGCTGCTCGAAAGCACGCCGGCCGAGCGGGTCGACGCCGTCCTGGTCAGCCACGGCCATCCCGACCACTGCTCCGACCTCAACCCGCTGCTGCGCGCCCGCGCCCTGGGCGACGCGCCGCCGGCCGCGCTGCCCGTGCACGCGCCGCCCGGCGCGCTCGACGCCGTGCTGGCGCTCGACCGGCGCGGCATGCTGGCCGGCAGCTTCGAGCTGCACGACCTGGAGCCGGGCACGCCGCGCGAGATCGGCCCGTTCCGGCTCGACGCCTTCTCGCTGCCGCACCACGTGCCCAACGCCGGGCTGCGGCTGAGCGCGGGCGGCCGGGCGATCGCCTACACGGGCGACACCGGGCCGTCCGCGGACCTCGTCACGCTGGCCGCCGACGCCGACCTGCTGGTGGCCGAGGCCACCTACCCCGAGCGGGTGCCCGACGAGGACGCGCCCTACCTGTCCAGCGCCCTCGACGCGGGCCGCACCGCCGCCGCGGCCGGGGCCGCCCGGCTGCTGCTCACCCACCTGTGGCCGGGCACCCGGCCCGAGCCGGCGCTCGACGCGGCGGCCAGGTCCTACGCGGGCGACCTCGCGGTGGCCACGGCGGGCCTCACGATCGAGGTGTGACGCACCGGGCTCAGCGTGGCGGGGGCGTGCGCAGGGCGGTCACCACGGCGGCGAGCTCCGGCGGCTCGACGCCGTACGGCATCTCCTCGGCCCACGTGTGACCGCGGTAGACGCCGAGCTCCTCCTCGGTGAGCGCGGCGGGGGTCACCCGCGGGCGCGCCTCGTCGAAGGTGGCCAGGAAGAACGGCTCGGTCTTCACGTAGCGCACGCCCAGCCAGGTGAAGTCGCGCTCGACGTCCACCGAGTGATCGCGCACCGCCGACCCGGGCAGCCCGGTCTCCTCGGCCAGTTCGCGCCTGGCGGCCTCCAGCGGCGTCTCGCCCGGGTCGAGGCCGCCGCCCGGCGGCTCCCAGACGTCCCTGCCGCTGATCGGGTCGTACCAGTGCATGAGCAGGACGCGTCCGTCGCGGTCGAGGCAGACGACGCGGGCGGCAGGACGTTGGCTACTGCCCATTTGGGCCCCCTTTTTCCTCTATGGCGACCATCGGAAAGACGCTATTCACGCACCCGCCTGACGCTGGAGATCCTTCAGCCGGATCATCCCAGCACTCAGCGAGGAGTACGTCCATGCAACGATGGCGCATCCTGCCCGCTCTCGTGGCCGCGGCCGTGTCGGTCCCCGCCCCCGCCGCCCTGGCCGATCCCGTGGCCGATCCCGTGGCCGATCCCGCACCAGCCCCAGAGGGCAAGGTCCTCAACGGCGCGACCACCCTGGCCGCGCCCGTGCCCGTCCCCGACGTCCCGAACGGCATCAGCGCCGACAAGGTCCTGGTCATCGGCCTGGACGGGTTACGCCACGACCGCATCGCCCCCGCCGACGCCCCGAACCTCGACGCCCTGATCAGCGGCGGCACGTTCGGCACCAGCCTGCTCTACACCAGCCCGATGGCCGCCACCTCCAGCGGCCCCGGCTGGTCCACGATCGCCACCGGCGTCTGGCCCGACCTGCACGGCGTGAAGGACAACACCTTCGCCGGCAAGCACTACGACCAGTACCCCGACTTCCTGACCAGGCTGGAGAACACGAACGCCGCCTACTCCACCTACGCCGCGCTCGACTGGAAGCCGCTCGCCGACCAGGGCACGTTCGGCCCCCGGATCGACGCCAGAGTGGCCCTGGACGGCGACGCCGACGGCTACCCGGCCGAGGACGAGCGCGTCACCCAGGTCAGCGAGACCGTCCTGCGCACCAGGAATCCGGACGCCTCCTTCGTCTACCTGGGCGCGATCGACATCGCCGGGCACGGCAGCGGCGCCGGCTCGGCCGCCTACCTGACCGCGATCCACGACGCCGACGCCCGGATCGGCCGGCTGCTGGCCGCGGTCAGGGCCAGGCCGTCGTACGCGAGCGAGCGCTGGACCGTGGTCGTGGCCACCGACCATGGTCACACGGACGCGGGCGGGCACGGCGGGTCCTCGATCGAGGAGCGCCGCACGTTCGTCCTGGCCTCCGGGCCCGGCCTCGCCGCCGGGGCGCGGCCGGCCGACACGCGCCTGGTGGACGTGACGGCCGCGGTCTTCACCGGGCTGCGGCTGGCCGTGCCGGGCGGGATCGACGGCAGGCGCGTCGACACCAGGACCGGCGACCCGTTCGAGGGCGTGACGCTGTCCGGCAGGACCGACGAGACCGGCATCCCGGCCGGCGTGCTCGGCTACTCGCACACGCCGCCCTCGGGCTGGTCGGCGGACGCGTCCAGGATGCCGTCCGGGGGCGTCCAGGAGTGGCGCGGCTGGGCGTTCACCACGGACGAGTTCTGGTCGCGGGCGGCCCGTGACCAGCAGCGGGAGCTGAACGTCCGGTCCAGGGGCGTCTTCGCGGTGGCCGACTCCGACGAATGGGACGACAAGTCCCACGGGACCGGGACGTTCGACTCGACGCTCGTCTCGCCCGCCTACACCGTGACCGGCCGCGCGTCCGTCACCCTCGCCTACGCCACCCACTACCGGGTGGACGGCGCCCAGAAGGCGCAGGTGCTCGTCTCGTTCGACGGCGGCGCGGACACGCTGGTGAAGAACTACACGGCCGACGCGATCGCCAGGAACGAGTCGCTCAGGGTGACCGTGCCGGCCGGGGTTACGTCGATGAGGGTCAAGTTCCACTACTTCGACGCGACCAACAACTGGTACTGGGCGGTGGACGACCTGCGCGTCTCCTGACCGTGCGGCCGGGTGCGGCCGGGAGCCTCGTCCTGGGACGGGGCTCCCGGTCAGGGGTTGCGGGCGGCGATGGAGGCGTTGAGCGCTGTCGCGAAGGCCGTCCAGCCGACGTAGGGCAGCAGGGCCAGCCCGGCGCGGCGGTCGGCGCGCAGGAAGCGGCGCAGGAGCACCAGGTTGGCCGCGTCGAGCGCCACGATGTCGGCCAGGGCCAGGCGGGGGGAGCGGGCGCCGAAGAACAGCGGCGTCCAGGCGGCGTTGAGCGCGAGGTTGGCGCCCAGCGCGCGGGTCAGGCCCGCCCGGTCGTCGCCCGAGGTCAGCGCGCGGGCGCCGGCGTAGGCGATCAGGCCGTAGATCGGGGTCCAGACCAGGCCGAACGCCCGCGTGGGCGGCTGCCAGCGCGGCTTGCGCAGCCGGCGGTACCAGGCCGAGCCGGAGGAGGTGGCCAGGCTGCCGAGCGTGGCCGTGACGGTGACCGCGGCCGTGGTGGCGAGGAGGTTACGGGCGAACGGGCGCATCTGCATGGGCCTGCCCCTACCCGCCAGTGCCGCCGCATGCCCTAGGCGCCCTCGGGTTCCTCGACCACGAGGGTGAGCAGGCCGGGGAAACGTTCGTCGAACTCCTCGCGGCGCAGCCGGTTGAGCCGGCGGGCGCCCTCGTCGCGCTGCTCCAGCAGGCCGACCTGGCGCAGCACCCCGAAGTGGTGGCTGAGCGTGGACTTGGCCACCCGCAGGTGGGCGAACGTGCCGCAGGCGCGGGCCCAGTCGGGCTCACCGGCCAGCTCGCGGACGATGCGGCGGCGGACCGGGTCGCCGAGCGCGTCGAGGGCGGCCTGCAACGACACCTCGGCGGGAGAGGCGTGGGTCAGGCCGCGCGTCCTGTTCGATGCCGGTCGAACATTGGTGTAGTGTTCCATCTCGATCGAACATCCTAGTCGAGGGAGCGGTCATGGAGACCGGGCACTTCGGAGTGTGGCACCCGCTGATCGGCAAGGCCCCCGCCGAGCAGGCGCGGCGGGCGGCGGCCGAGATCG
Source organism: Nonomuraea sp. NPDC047529 (assembly GCF_040642995.1). NCBI lineage: Bacteria > Bacillati > Actinomycetota > Actinomycetes > Streptosporangiales > Streptosporangiaceae > Nonomuraea > Nonomuraea sp. NPDC047529. The sequence goes on from NZ_JBEYTJ010000026.1 coordinate 105,777, forward strand.
AGCGGCTGGGCTACGGCTCCGTGTGGATCAACGAGGGCCGGCAGAGCAAGGAGCCGCTCACCACGGCGGCCGTCCTGCTGGCCGCCACCACCCGCGTCGCGGTCGCGACCGGCATCGCCAGCATCTGGGGCCGCGACGCGACGGGCATGACGGCGGGCACGAAGACGCTGGCCGACGCCTTTCCGGGCCGCTTCCTGCTGGGCATCGGGGTCAGCCACGGCCCGCTGGTCGGCAGCCGCGGCCACGCCTACGACAAGCCGCTGAGCGCGATGCGCGCCTACCTCGACGGCATGGACGCCGCCGAGGAGGGCCTGCCCGAGGCGCGCGCCCCCCGGCTGCTGGCGGCGCTGCGTCCCCGGATGCTGGAGCTGTCCCGAGACCGGGCCGACGGCGCCCACACCTACTTCGTGCCGCCCGAGCACACCGAGCAGGCCCGCCGCGTCCTCGGCGCCGACAGGCTGCTGGTGCCCGAGCAGGCCGTGGTGCTGGAGGCCGACCCGGTCAGGGCCCGCGAGATCGCCCGCGCCCACCTGGCCTACTACCTGACCCTGCCCAACTACCTGGGCAACCTGCGCGCCCTCGGCTTCACCGACGACGACTTCGCGGGCGGCGGCAGCGACCGGCTGGCCGACGCCATCGTGGCCTGGGGCGACGAGGAGCGGGTCGCCGCGCGGCTGCGGGCCCACCTCGACGCGGGGGCCGACCACGTGGCCGTCCAGCCGCTCTCGCCGGGCGCCCCCGACCTCGACGACGCCCTGAAGCAGCTCCAGCGCCTGGCGCCGGCCCTCGGCCTCTGATCGAGGGGCGGGCCCCGGCGGGTCGGTTTGACTTAGAGCGCACTTCAATTCGTAACGTCGGTCCCATGACAACGCCTCAGCACAAGATCGGTTCGGGTTTCGGCGCCAGAAGCACGGCGGACGAGGTGCTCCAGGGCATCGACCTCACCGGCAGGATCGCGCTGGTCACCGGCGGCTACTCCGGCCTGGGCCTGCAGACCACGCGCGCGCTCAGCAGGGCCGGGGCCCATGTCATCGTCCCGGCCCGGCGTCCCGGTGCGGCCGAGGAGGCCCTGGCCGGCATCGACCGCGTCGAGGTGGGCGAGCTCGACCTCGGCGACCTCGACAGCGTGCGCCGCTTCGCCGACGGGTTCCTGGCGACCGGCCGCGACCTGCACCTCGTGATCAACAACGCGGGCATCATGGCCTGCCCCGAGACGCGGGTCGGCCCCGGCTGGGAGGCCCAGTTCGCCACCAACCACCTCGGCCACTACGCCCTGGTCAACCGCCTGTGGCCGGCCGTCGAGCGCGGCGGCGGCCGGGTCGTGGCCGTCTCCTCCGCCGGCCACCGGCGCTCCGGCATGCGCTGGGACGACGTGATGTTCGAGCACGGCTACGACAAGTGGCAGGCGTACGGCCAGGCGAAGACGGCCAACGTGCTGTTCGCCGTGCACCTCGACGCCCTGGCCAAGGACGCGGGGGTGCGCGCGTTCGCGGTGCATCCCGGCGGCATCCTCACCCCGCTCCAGCGCCACCTGACCAGGCAGGAGATGGTCGAGGCCGGCTGGATCGACGAGCAGGGCAACCAGCTCAACACCAGCTTCAAGACGCCGGAGCAGGGCGCGGCCACCCAGGTGTGGGCGGCCACCTCGCCGCAGCTCGACGACATGGGCGGCGTCTACTGCGAAGACTGCGAGATCGCCGAGCAGGCCGGTGCAGCCGGGGGCGGCGTCCACTCCTACGCGACCGACCCCGAGCAGGCCGCGCGCCTGTGGCGGCTGTCGGCCGAGCTGACCGGTGTCGACGCCTTCGCCGCGCGGTCCTGAGGGGCGGCGGCGTCGCGCGGTACTGAGAGGCGGGGTCTCACCGGGCTGACGGTCAGCGTTTCATGGCGCCGTCGGCGATGGCGTCCGCGGCGTCGCCGATGGCCATGCCCACGATCTCCAGGCGGCGTACCAGTTCGCGCTGCTTGAGGGCGTCCGAGGTGACCTCGGCCGAGAAGATCCGGGAGATCTCGTACTGGTACATGCGCCGGATCGCGCCGCCGGCCTTCTTGGCCTCCAGGGCGTCCTGCACCACCGCCGAGGGCCGCGAGGCCAGGCCGCGTACGGCGCTCTCCAGGGCGTCGATGCCCACGATGACCTGGTCGAGCAGCGGCGTGAAACGGATCTGGTCGGGCACCCGGTACAGGTGCGACTCGCGCACGAAGTCCCGCAGCGAGTCCAGCACGTCGTCGATCGAGCGTGACAGGCGGAACAGGTCCTCGGGGTCGATGGGCGTGACCAGCGCCGTCTTGAGCTCCTCGACCAGGCGGGCGCGCTCCTCGTCGCCGAGGTGCTCGATGGCGCGCATCTGCTCGTGCGCGCCGGTCCTGCCGACCTCGCCGCCGATCATGGCCATCGCCAGCCAGGCGCCCTGCTTGGTGGCCTTGAGCTGGCCGAGCAGGGCCCCGCTGAGCGCGCCGTCCATGCGGCCGGTCATGAGGTCCCGGATCCGGCGCCATCGCTTCACCACGTCCCCCTCAGCCCCTTCAGGACGAACGCCGCGGTCGCGGCCAAGAGCCCGCTCAGCGGGAGCGTCAGCAGCCAGGCCACGACGATCTTGACGGCGGCGTACCAGCGGACCCGGCCGCCGCCCTGCGCGACCCCCGCGCCGACCAGCCCGCCGGCCACGGCCTGGGTCATGCTCACGGGCATACCCACGGCGGCGCAGGCGATCACCGCGGTGCCCGCGGCCAGTTCGGCGGCGACGCCGTGCGCGGGACGGGAGACGATGATCTCGCGGCTCAGCGTGCGGCCCGCCCTGGGCAGCCCGTACAGCGCGCCGAGCCCGAACAACATCGCCACCAGCGAGGTGCAGGCCAGGGGCGCGCCCTGGAAACCGAGTGCGATCATGAAGACGGCCAGCATCTTCTGCCCGTCGTTGGCCGCGTAGGCGAGCGTCTGGAGCAGGAACCCGGCCCAGTGCCAGCGGGCCAGGCCGGGCGCGTCGGTCACCCGTACGAGCAGCCGGATGAGCAGCCACGACAGCAGCGCCCCCGCGAACGGCGCGGCCAGCCCGAAGGCCAGCACGAGCGCCACCGAGCCGCCCGACACCGGCAGCCCCCACCCCAGCCCCGCCCCGGTGAGCCCGCCCACCACGGCCAGCGTGAGGCTGGTCGGCCGCCCCTTGGCGCTGAGCGTGAACACCACGGCCAGTGAGCAGAGCACGGCGACGGTCATCGCGGCCTGACCGCCGGGGGCGTGGAAGGCCGCCAGCCGGTTCACGAACGTCAGCGCCACCCGGTGCGTGATCAACGGGATCACCGTGACGAGCAGCACCAGCGTCAGGATGCCGACGGCCGGCCGGATCACCGGCAGCTTGAGCCCGGTCGCCAGCAGCGCCCCGCCGTCGTTGATCCCGGACACGACGGCGAACAGCCCCGCGACCCCGATCAGTACGACGGTCTCCAACGGCACGTGCTCCATCCCAGTCGGCGCTGTTCAGCACGGACAAGCCCGTTTCCCTTATGGCCCCCATAGGGGAAAGGCGGCTGTCCCATGCGGCGCCACCCCGGATAGCGTCCGTAATGCCCGATAACTACCCAAGATCGAGTGGATTGATGGACGAAGAACTCATTCTGTTGAATCCCGGGCCCGCATGTACGTCGAAGCGGGTCAAGGACGCCCTGCTTCGCGGCGACCTCTGCCACCGCGAGCCCGAGTTCACGGAGTTGCTGTTCAGGATCCGTGAGGCCCTGCCCCGGTGCCTGAACCTCGGCGGCACGCACGAGGCGCTGCTGGTCACCGGGTCGGGAACCGCGGCCATGGAGATGGCGGTCATCAGCTCCGTCCGCGCGGGACGTGGCGTGCTCGTCGTGAACAACGGCGTCTACGGCGACCGGATGATCAAGATCGCGAAGGCGCACGGCATCCCGTTCCACGAGGTCAGGAGCGACTGGACGGTCCCGGCCGACCCCGAGGCCGTCCGGGCGGCGCTGGCCGGGCGCGACGACGTGGACGCCGTGGTCTGCGTGCACCACGAGACCACGACCGGCCTGATCAACCCGATCAAGGAGATCGGCGAGGTCGTGGCCGAGCACGGCGCCCTGTTCGTGATCGACGCGATCAGCGGCACCGCGATCGAGGACCAGGACCTGGCCGAGGTCAAGGCCGACGTCGTCTGCGGCACCGCCAACAAGGGCCTGCACGGGCTGCCCGGCATGTCGTTCATCCTGTGCAGCGAGGCGGCGATCGAGCGGATCCAGGAGGCGCCCGCGCGCAGCCTGTACCTCAACGCCGCCAGCTACCTGGCCGGCCAGCGCAAGGGCGACGTGCCGTTCACCCCGGCCGTGCAGGTCTGCTACTCCCTCGACGAGGCGATCAAGGAGTACGAGGAGGCGGGCGGGTTCGCGGCGCGCACCCGGCTGTACCGCGAGCGGGCCGACCTGGTCCGCGGCCAGTTCACCCGTCTGGGCCTAAAAATCCTCGTTGATGAACAATTCAGGTCAAACACCGTAACAATGCTTCATCTCCCCGAAAACGTAACTTATGCGGCGCTTCATGATGAGCTCAAAAAGCGCGGTTACGTTATCTACGCCGGTCAGGGGCAACTTTCGGCGGACTTCTTCAGGATCTGCACGATGGGCGAGATCCCCTGGCACCGGCTGGAACAGCTCGAGGACGCGCTCCGAGAGTCGATCGAGGCAGCTAGGGGTTAACGACGACATGCAGCTCAACCTGCACCGGCTCTGGATCTTCATGACGGTCGTGGAGTGCGGCGGCTTCTCGGCCGCGGCGCAGAAGCTCTACCTCAGCCAACCGTCCGTGTCACACCAGGTCAGGCAGCTTGAGCAGTCGCTGCGCGCCACGCTGATCGACCGCAGCGGCGCCCGCATCAGGCTCACCCCCGAGGGCGAGGTGATGCTGGAGTACGCCAGGCGCGTGTTCCTGCTGGCCGACGAGGCCGTGGCCGCGATCCGGCAGGTCTCCGGGCTGCAGACCGGCAAGCTGGTCGCGGGAGGCACCACCACCGTCGGCACGTACCTCCTGCCGCCGTTGCTGGCGGCCTTCCGCGACCGTCACCCGGGCATCGAGATCGGCATCCAGGTCGGCAACGGCCAGCGAGTCGAACGCGGGCTCGTGGACGGCGAGATCGGCGTCGCGGTGCTGGCCGGCGAGCCCGGCGCGGCGCAGCTCGTCAGCGAGCCCATCCTGGAGGACCGGCTCGTCGTCATCACCCGGCCGGGCCACCGGCTGGCCAGCAGGGGCCGAGCCGAGCCCGCCGACCTGACCGGCGAGTTCTTCCTCATCCGCGAGCCCGGCTCCTCCACCCGCGAGCTGCAGGAACAGGCGCTGGAGACGTGGGGGCTCGAAGAGGCCGGCCGCAGCGAGATCTGGGGCCCCGAGACGATCAAACAGGCGGTCGCCGCCGGGCTCGGCGTCTCGCTGGTGTCCGAGCACTGCGTCGAGCAGGAGCTCGCCGACGGGCGGCTGGCGGCCCTCGAAGTGCTGCCCGCGCCCAAGCCCCGCCCCATCGTGCTGGCCCACCGCCGCGACCGGCTGCTGGGGCCCGCCGAACAGGCGTTCATCGCCATGTTGCGCAACGTCCGCAGCTGGCCGGGGATCAACCGCTTGAGGAGCATCTCGTGACATCCCTGCCCTCCCGGGCACAGGTCGTGATCATCGGTGGCGGCATCGCCGGTTGCAGCGTGGCCTACCACCTGGCCGAGCTGGGCTGGACCGACGTCGTGCTGCTCGAACAGGGACAACTCTCCTGCGGCACCACCTGGCACGCCGCCGGGCTCGTCGGCCAGCTGCGCAGCACCGAGAGCATGACCAGGCTGATCAAGTACAGCACCGACCTGTACGCCCGCCTGGAGGCCGAGACCGGCTTCGGCACCGGCTGGAAGCAGTGCGGGAGCGTCAGCGTGGCCCGCACCCCCGAGCGCATGACCCAGCTCAGGCGCACCGCGTCCGCCGCCCGCAACTACGGCATCCAGGCCGAGGTCATCACCCCGCGCGAGGCCGGCGAGCTGTGGCCGGTCATGCGCACCGACGACCTGGTGGGCGGCGTCTGGCTGCCCGGCGACGGCAAGGCCAACCCCTCCGACCTCACCCAGGCGCTCGCCCGGGGCGCCCAGCGGCGCGGCGTGCTGGTGATGGAACGCGTCCGCGTCACCGGCGTCACCGTACGGGACGGCGTCGTGCGCGGCGTGGACACCACCGAGGGCCACATCGAGACCGAGGTGCTGGTCAACTGCGCCGGCCAGTGGGCCAAGGAACTCGGCCGGATGGCCGGCGCCACCGTCCCGCTGCACTCGGCCGAGCACTACTACGTGGTGACCGAGCCGATCCCCGGCGTACGCCCCGACCTGCCCGTGCTGCGCGACCCCGACGGGTACGCCTACCTCAAGGAGGAGGTCGGCGGCCTGGTCGTGGGCGGCTTCGAGCCGGACGCCAAACCGTGGGGCATGGACGGCATCCCCCACCCCTTCGAGTTCCAGCTCCTGCAGGAGGACTGGGACCAGTTCGCGATCATCATGGAGAACGCGATCCAGCGCGTCCCGGCGTTGGAGAGCACCGGGATCAGGATGTTCTACAACGGGCCGGAGAGCTTCACGCCCGACAACATGTTCCTGCTGGGCGAGACGCCCGAGGTGCGCGGCCTGTTCGTCGGCGCCGGGTTCAACTCGGCCGGCATCGCCTCGGCGGGCGGCGCCGGCCGCGCGCTGGCCGAGTGGATCGTGAACGGCGAGCCGACCGGCGACCTGTGGCCCGCCGACATCCGGCGCTTCGCCCGCTGGGCCGGCAACGACACCTGGCTGCGCGACCGGGTCACCGAGACGCTGGGGCTGCACTACGCGATGTCCTGGCCGGACAAGGAGCTGGAGACGGCCCGGCCGCTGCGCCGCTCGCCGGTCCACCACCTGCTGGCCGAGGCCGGGGCGCGCTTCGGGTCGAAGATGGGCTGGGAGCGGGTCAACTACTTCGGGCCCGCCACGCCGTCCACGTTCGGGCGGCCGGGATGGCAGCCGTACGTGGACGCCGAAGTGGCGGCGTGCCGGAACGCGGCGGCGCTGTTCGACCAGACGTCCTTCTCCAAGTTCGTCCTCAAGGGCCCCGAGGCCATGGAGGCGCTGCAGTGGCTCTGCGCCGCCGACGTGGACGTCGAGCTCGGCCGGGTCGTCTACACCGGCCTGCTCAACGACCGGGGCGGCTACGAGTCGGACCTGACGGTGACCCGCGTGGCCCGCGACGAGTACCTGGTCGTGACCGGCTCGGCCCAGACCACGAGGGACTTCGACCACATCTCCAAGGGCCTCGGCGACCGGCGGGCGGTCCTGGTGGACGTCACCGGCGCGTACGCCGTCTTCGGTGTGATGGGCCCGTCGTCCAGGAGGATCCTGCAGTCGGTGTCGAAGTCGGACTTCTCGGCCTTCGACTTCGGCACGTCCCGGCTGGTCGACCTCGGTCACGCCACCGTGCGCGCCACCCGCGTCACGTACGTGGGCGAGCTGGGCTGGGAGCTGTACGTGCCCGCCGAGTTCGCCGTCACCGTCCACGAGACGCTCATGGGCACCGGCGAGCTGACCCAGGCCGGTTACTACGCCATCGAGGCCATGCGCATCGAGAAGGGCTACCGCGCCTGGGGCCGCGAGCTGGGCCCGGAGATCACCCCCGCCGCCGCCGGACTGCGTTTCACCTGCAAGAAGAGCGGCTACCGGGGAGCGCGGCACGCCCTGGGGTCGCCGTCGCGCAGGGTAGTCTCGATCGTGCTGGACGACCCCGCCGCACACCTGTGGGGCGGCGAGTCCCTGCTGTCCGACGGCGTCCCGGTGGGCTACGTCACCTCGGCGGCCCACAGCCCCACGCTCGGCAGGTCCGTGGCGCTGGGCTTCGTCACCGAGGTCTCGCCGGAAGGCGGCGTCACGCTGGAGAAGGTGGAGGTCGAGGTGGCCGGCGACCTGTACTCTGCCCAGATCAGCCTCAAGGCGCCCTACGATCCCACGTCCGCGAGAGTGAAGTCATGAGCAGCCACGCCGAGTACATCCTGACCCTGTCCTGCCCCGACCGCCCCGGCGTGGTGGCCGCCGTCTCCGGCCTCCTGGCCGGGCACGGGTGCAACATCATCGAGAGCCAGCAGTTCGGCGACCGGGTCGCCCAGCGCTTCTTCATGCGCGTGCAGTTCTCCGCCCCCCTCGGCGAGGACGAGCTGGGCGCCGCCTTCGCCGCCCTCGCCCCCGACTTCGCCATGGAGTTCAAGCTGCGCGACGTGGCCAGGAAGCCGCGCGTGCTGATCATGGTCAGCCGGTTCGACCACTGCCTCAACGACCTGCTCTACCGGGTCAGGTCGAAGACGCTCGACATCGAGATCGTCGCGGTCGCCTCCAACCACCCCGATCTGCGCCCGCTCACCCAGTCGTACGGCATCGACTACCACCACCTGCCGATCACCCCCGAGACCAAGCCCAGGCAGGAGGCCGAAGTGCTGGCGCTGGTCGAGCACTACCAGGTCGACCTGGTGGTGCTGGCCCGCTACATGCAGGTGCTGTCGGAGGACCTGTGCGAGAAGCTGGCCGGGCGGGCGATCAACATCCACCACTCGTTCCTGCCGTCGTTCAAGGGCGCCAAGCCCTACCACCAGGCCCACAACCGCGGCGTCAAGCTCATCGGCGCGACGGCCCACTACGTGACCTCCGACCTCGACGAGGGGCCGATCATCGAGCAGGAGGTCGCCCGGGTCAACCACAGCCACTCGCCCGAAGACCTCGTGCGCATCGGCCGCGACGTGGAGTGCGTGGCGCTGGCCCGCGCGGTCCGGTGGCACGCCGAGCAGCGCGTCCTGCTCGACGGCCACAAGACCGTCGTCTTCCCTCGCTGACCTCTTCCGATGGGTTACGGGCGATAGGTCCCGAAGAACCAGGAGTTGCCCTCGGGGTCCTTGCAGGCGTACTCGCGCGAGCCGTACGGCTGGTCGACGAGTTCCATGGTGATCACGGCCCCCGCGGCCCTGGCGTGATCGTGGTGGGCGTCGACGTCGTCGACCGCGATGTAGACGCCGGGCCCGCCCGGCTTCCCCCGGCCGATCATGATCAGGTCGTCCTCGACGAACAGCTCGGCGTGCTCGACGGCTCCGGACGCGTCCTTCGACGACTCGTGCACCCGGAACCCGAACGCCCCGGTCAGGAAGTCGAGCGCCGCCTGCGGGTCCTCGTAGCGGGCCAGTGCGTAGACAGTGCGTTTCATGGCTCCAGTGTCCACGGCGGGCCGCCGGCGGGTCTTGGACGAATCTGACCGGGCGTGGTGCCGCCGAGCGCCCGGAACTCCCGGTTGAGATGGGCCTGGTCGTAGAAGCCGCACTCGGCCGCGACCGCGGCGATCGGCTCGCCGGAGCGCAGCAGCCGCGCGGCCCGGCCGAACCTGATCACCCGGGCCGCCGCCTTCGGGGCCAGCCCGACCTGGTCGTGGAAGCGGGCCACCAGATGACGGTGACTCCAGCCCAGCGACGCCGCCAGCGACGACACCCCGAGCCGCCCGCCCGACTCCAGCAGCCGCGCCCACGCCCACGGCAGCTCGGGGCCCACCTCGGGCCCGGTGAGGATGCGTTCGGTCAGCAGCCGGTCGGTCAGGGCCAGCCGCTCCCGCCACGACGGCGTCGCGGCCAGCCGGTCGAGCAGCTCCCCGGCCCACCGCCCGAGCACGGCCTCCACCGGGACCACCCGGTTGGTCAGGTGCCGCATCGGCAGCCCGTGCAGCCGCCGCGCCCCGAACGGCGTGAGCACCACCTGCACGCCCTCGCACGGCCCGGTGACCCGGGTGAGCGCGAACCGGTCGGCGAGCCCGCCCGCGAACGCCCTGACCCGCTCCCCGTACGCCTCCATCGGCGCGCCGACGCCCAGGATGAGCACCGCCCCCGGCATGGCGGCCTCGGCCCGCGTCAGCGGCGCGGGGTAGTGCTCGCTGTAGGCGCACAACCGGGTGACGTACGGCCGCAGCGCAGCGCCGGGGGCGGCCTCGACGATGGCCGGCCCCGGCGTGCTCATACCGCCGACACTACAGACCGGTGTGCTCGGCGAGGAAGGTCAGCGTGTCGGCCGACAGATCGACCGTACGGCTCACCGAGCGGGCGCCGTGGCCCACCTCGGTCTCGTTGCGCAGCAGCACCGGCCGCCCGGCGGTCGAGGCGTGCTGCAACGCCGCGCACATCTTCCAGGCGTGCAGCGGGTGCACCCGCGTGTCGGACTGGAAGACGGTGAACAGCGTCGCCGGGTAGGCCACCGACTCCTCGACCCGGTGGTAGGGCGAATAGCCCCGCAACCAGCCGAACTGCTCGGGGTCGTCGGCGCTGCCGTACTCGACGTTCCAGGTCGCGCCGAGGCCGAACTTCTCGTACCTGATCATGTCGAGCAGCGGCGCCGAGCAGACGACGGCCGCGTACAGGTCGGGGCGCTGCGTCAGCGCGGCGCCGACCAGCAGGCCGCCGTTGGAGCCGCCGGAGATGCCGAGCTGCTCGCGGGTGGTGACGCCGGTCTCGATGAGGTGCTCGGCCGCCGCGTGGAAGTCGTCGAAGACGTTCTGCTTGTTCGCCAGCATGCCCGCGCGGTGCCAGTCCTCGCCCTCCTCGCCGCCGCCGCGCAGATTGGCGATGGCGTAGACGCCGCCCGCCTCGACCCAGGCCAGGATCGAGGCCGAGTAGCCGGGGGTCATGGACAGGCCGAAGCCGCCGTAGCCGTACAGGATCGTCGGGCGGGGGCCGGGACGCTCGTCGGCCGGGGAGATGATCAACATCCGGACCTCGGTGCCGTCCTTGGACCGGTACACCTCCTGCGACGTGCGCACCGGCGGCACCTCGACCGCGCCCGGCGAGGCGGCCCACAGCGTGGTCTCGCCCGTGCGGGCGTCGTAGCGCTGGATCGTCGGCGGCGTGGTGTTGTCGGTGTAGCCGAACCACGCCTCGAAGCCGCCCTCGGGACGCTCGGAGATGCCGCCGATCGTGCCCAGGCCCGGCGTCGGCACCGAGCCCACGCGCTCGCCGGTGGCCAGGTCGTGGACGGTGATCTCGCTGATCGCGTGGCGGGTCCAGCCCACCAGCATGACCGGGCGCTCCAGGTCGTCGAGGATGGCGAAGTCGGACAGCACCGCCTCGGGGTCCTCGGGGATCAGGTCGCGCCAGGTCTCGTAGCCGGGGTCGGCCGGGTCGGTCACGCACACCCGGCCGCGGGAGGCGTCCCGGTCGGTGTGCACGTAGAGCCTGCCGTCGCGGCCGAACACCAGGGCGGTCTGCGCGTCGACGCCCTCCTGCACGACCTTCAGGTCGGGGGAGTCGGCGGGCGAGGCGGTCAGGTCGGCCACCCACAGGTCGTTGCGCGGCGCGGTGCCCTCGTGTGCCGAGACCTGGAGCCAGTGGCCGTCACGCGAGACCGAGACGCCGTAGTAGTTGGTCATCTTCAGCCCCTGGCCGAAGATCAGCGCGTCGTCCTCGGTCGAGGTGCCGACGCGGTGGAGGTAGACGCGGCGGTGGAACTGCGCCTCGTTCTCCGGCACCTCGGTGCGCGGCAGCCTGCGCACGTAGTAGAACGCCTCGCCGCCCGGCAGCCAGGCGATGGGGGAGTAGCGGCAGCGGTCGATCGGGCCCTCGACGCGCATCCCGGTCGCGACGTCCATGATGTAGAGGATCGACTCCTCGTCGCCGCCCACCGAGATCTGGTAGGCCAGCAGCCGCCCTTCCTTGTCGGGCTGCACGGCGTCGAGCGTGGTGAGACCGGACGGGTCGATCTCCATCGGGTCGATCAGCGCCCGCTCGGTGCCGTCGGCCTCGACGACGTAGTAGACCGCGTGCTCCTGGTCCGGCGTGCGGCGGGAGAAGAACCGGCGCTCCCCGCGCCAGGCCGGCGGGCCCACCGAGCCGGACCGCAGCAGCTCGGCGATGCGGTCCTTGAACCGCTGCTCGCCACGCGTGGCGTTGAACAGCTCGGCCTGCGCGAGCAGCCATTCCTTGGTGTCCGGGCTGTCAGGGTCCTCCAGCCACCGGTACGGGTCGGGGACGGGCGTTTCGTGCAGGATGTCGACGACGTCTTCGCGGCGTGCCGTCGGATAAGGCTCTCGCGTCATGCCAGGAACCCTACTGCCAAGGTGGGGGCGTAAAGCGCTGGTGAAGCGGGCATAAAACGTAACGTGTGTCCCTCTGGTCATTCCGGCTTGAAGATTATGGGGTGGCGGGGACGCTACGGCTAACGCCAGACTTGGTGACAGGACGGTGCCGTGGTGACCATCCGCTGGACCGTCCGGCGGAGGTCCATGTGACGGAAGCACCAGTGCCCCAGGAGGGGCCGACAGGCGGGACATGCCACGGCATGTCCCCTTTGATACGCGCGCGGCAGGGAGAGGCCCGATGACGCGCCAGGTCCTGCTGCTCAACGCCACCTATGAGCCGCTCACCACGCTCTCGCTCCACCGGGCCATCGTCCTGGTGCTGCGGGAGAAGGCCGACGTCGTGCACCGCGACGGGCGGGGCGCCCAGCTCCGCTCGGCGAGTTGCACCCTCGATGTGCCTTCGGTGATCAGGCTCCGCAGATACGTCCGCATCCCCTACCGGTCCCGAATCCCGCTGACCAGGGCGGCCCTCATGAGGCGCGACGACTACCGCTGCGCCTACTGCGGGCAGCGGGCCGAAACCATCGACCACGTCATCCCGAGGTCGCGCGGCGGCACCCACACGTGGGAGAACTGCGTCGCCTCGTGCACGACCTGCAACCACCGCAAGGCCGACAAGTACCTGGAGGAGCTGGGATGGACGCTGCGCGTCCTCCCGGCGGTGCCGAGGGGCGCCCACTGGCGGCTCATCGGCGCCTCGCTCGTCGGCGATCCCCAATGGGCGCCCTACCTGGAGGCGGCGGCCTAGACACACTTTTTGAACCCGGAGGCCGCCGCCTGTCACCATGACGGGTATGTGGACCTTCACCGCTGATCCAGAGGAGTTCGCCGCGGTCGCCGAGCCGTTCCTGCTCGGCGACCCGGTCGGCAACACGGTTCCGCTGACCGTTCTCGCCGAACTGCGTGCCGGCCGGCCCGCCGAGGACGCCTTCTTCGCCTGGTGGACCGCCAGTGGCCAGGTTCGCGCCGCCGCCTTCCGCACGCCGCCCGCCCCCTTGAGCCTCACGCGCATGCCCGCCGAGGCCGTCGCGTCGCTCGTCGAGGCGCTCGTCGGTGACCTGTCCATGGTGACAGGGCCGGTCGAGGTGACATCCGAGGTCGTCCGGCTGCTCGGCGAGCCCGACCGGACGGTGTCCGAACGGCTCTACCGCCTCGGCGTGCCCGCCGTCCCCTCCGTGCCCGGCCGCGGCCGGCTCGCCGGGGCGGGCGACTTCCCGCTGATGGTGAGCTGGTACCAGGCGTTCGGGGAGGAGGTCGGGCTCGGCGAGGCGCACGACGTCGCCGAGCGGGTGGCCCGGCGGGTGGCCGGGCGCGAGCTGTTCGTCTGGGAGGCCGGGGGCGCGCCGGTCTCGATGGCGGGGCTCGGCCGGGCGGCCGGCGGCGTGTGCCGCGTCGGCCCGGTCTACACGCCGCCGTCGTGCCGAAGGAAGGGCTACGGGGCCGCGGTCACCGCGTACGCCGGCCAGGTGGCGCTGGCCGAGCGGTGCGAGCAGGTCGTGCTCTTCACCGACCTGGACAATCCGACGAGCAACGCGATCTACCGGTCGATCGGCTACGAGCCCGTCTCCGACCATGCGCACCTGACCTACACCGGCTCCCGCTCACCCGCCGCAGCGGGTTAGGCTTACGGCATGCCGCGTTACGACTTCCGCTGCCGCGCCTGCGGCTCCACGTTCGAGGTCTCCCGTCCCATGTCGGCCTCAGACGAGCCGGCGACCTGCCCGGAGGGTCACGGCGACACGGTCAAGCTGCTGTCCACGGTCTCCATGACCGGCGGCGCGGCCGCTCCCCGTCCAGCCGGCGGCGGCGGCGGCGGTGGCTGCTGCGGCGGTGGCTGCTGCTCGTGACCGGCGGGCCCGGCTGAGCACCTCCACCACGACCCGGGCCGCCCGTTCCACCGTCTCCACGCCCGTCTCCAGGTCGGGGCTGCGTTCCGACAGCACGGCGACGAGCAGCTCGTGGCCGTTCAGCACGATCCGGCCCGCGCTGTTGACCGTCCACCGGCCGCCGTGCGCGCCGACGGGCAGCCAGCCGTTCTTGAGCGCGACCTCGCCGCCGGCGGCGCTGACGCCCCACGCCTGCGTCCTGTCCACCGACGACATGAGCCCGAGCGCCCAGCGGCGGCTCGCGGCCGACACCGGCCCGGCGGGGTCGGTGAGCTTCTCCAGCACCCTCACCTGGTCCGACGGGCCGCTGAGAGTCATTCCCCACGACAGACCGGCGCCCGGCACGGTGTCGTGCACCTCCAGCGCACGCAGGATGCGGGTGAGCCCGACCTGGCCGCCGACGGTCATGTACAGCTCGTGGGCGCTCTCGTCGTCGCTCTCGCGGATCATCCGGGAGGCCAGCCCGCGTTCGTACGCGCTGAGCCGCCGGTGCTCGCTCTGCCTGAGCAGCAGCAGGGCGAGCAGGATGTCCACCTTGGCCACGCTGGCCAGCACGAACGGCCTGCCCTCGGCGTAGGAGTACCGCACGCCCGTCGCGCGGTCGTACACCGACAGCGCCGCCCGCCCCGGACGGCCCCGCAGCTGACGGTCCAGCGCCCGGTCGAGCGCCCGCCGCGTGGAGGGCGGCAGCAGGCGCCCCATGGACACCGCCTTGCGGTGCGCCACGATCGGGAGCGGGTCCGGCGGCCGGCCCGCCGAGCAGGCGGACACGACGACGGGCAGCAGGGCGGCGATGAGCGAGATCCCCCGGACGCGCATGTGCGCGAGCCTGTCACGCCCCGCACCAACGCCCGGGGGCCCGAGGGTCAAGCTTGCGGCAGGTTACGCCGCGTGGTCCGCTTGCGGTTCACGCCGCCTTGGTCCGCCGGCGGCGGCGCTGGAACGGGAGGAACCGGTCGGCCAGGTGCGGCCGCGACGGGGTCAGCGTGGGTTCGACCGCGATGATCCGGTCGAACCTGAACGCCCTGATGGCCTGGCGCATCCTGCACACGCCGACCAGGTACCAGTACTCGCGGTGGACCAGGCAGGTCACCGGCTCGACGTCGCGGGAGGTGACGGCCCCCGAGGCGTCGCGGTAGTGGAGACGGATCATGAGACGGCTGGTGATGGCGTCGGCGACGAGCCTGGCCCGGGAGGCGACCTCCACGGGCAGCGGCTCGGTCAGGGTCGCGAGCGTGGTCGCGATGACGTCGTCGTCGAGCTCCAGGTGTTCGAGCGCGTGCTGCAGGCCGCGCCGTGCGGCGACGGCCTGCGGGCCCGCTCCGAGGTGAGCGAGGGAGAGGGCGATGGCGGCGATCTCGGCGGTCGTCAGCGGGCGAGTCTCGTCCTTCACGACTGTCGTCATACCCCAAGAATAGGGACGACCACCGACAATTTTCGAAAATCTGTGCGGTGGACCGGGGGTCCACCGCACACTAACTATCGGGACAGCTGCGACAGATCACGCGAGGCGCCGGTCGAGGCGGACGTGGTCATCGCCGCGTACGCCTGCAACGCCACGCTCACCGGCCGGTTGCGGTCGCGCGGCCGGTAGCCGCCCAGGTCGGCCAGCAGCCGCTCGCGCCGGGCGGCCAGCTCGGCCTCGGGCACCCGCAGCTCCATCGACCGGCCGGGGACGTCGATGTCGATGATGTCGCCGTCCTCGACCAGCGCGATCGTGCCGCCCTCGGCCGCCTCGGGCGAGGCGTGCCCGATCGACAGCCCGGACGTGCCGCCGGAGAAGCGGCCGTCGGTGACCAGCGCGCACGCCTTGCCCAGGCCCTTGCCCTTGAGGAACGAGGTCGGGTAGAGCATCTCCTGCATGCCGGGGCCGCCCTTGGGGCCCTCGTAGCGGATGACCACCACGTCGCCCTCCTTGACCTGCCCGCCGAGGATGCCCTCCACGGCCTGCTCCTGCGACTCGAACACCACCGCGGGCCCGCTGAACTTCCAGATCGACTCGTCGACCCCGGCCGTCTTCACCACCGCGCCGTCGCGCGAGATGTTGCCGTAGAGCACGGCCAGGCCGCCGTCGGCGCTGTAGGCGTGCTCGCGGTCGCGGATGCAGCCCTCGGCCCGGTCGAGGTCGAGGGAGTCCCAGCGGTTGTCCTGTGAGTACGCCTTCACCGTGCGCACGTTGCCCGGCGCCGCGTGCCACAGGTCGGTGGCCTCCGGCAGCGCGGAGGGCGACTTGACGTCCCAGGCGGCCAGCGTGTCGGCCAGCGTGCCCCCGTTGACGGTGGGCACGTCGCGGTGCAGCAGCCCGGCCCGGTCGAGCTCGCCCAGGATGGCCGGGATGCCGCCGGCGCGGTGGACGTCCTCGACGTGGTACTTGCTCGTGGCCGGGGCGACCTTGCACAGGCACGGCACCCGCAGCGAGATCTCGTTGATCTCCTTGAGGCCGAAGTCGACCTCGGCCTCGCGGGCCGCGGCCAGGATGTGCAGGATCGTGTTGGTCGAGCCGCCCATCGCCACGTCGAGCGCCATGGCGTTCTCGAACGCCTCGCGGGTGGCGATCGAGCGCGGCAGCACCGACTCGTCGCCGTCCTCGTAGTAGCGGCGGGTGATCTCGACGAGCTGGCGGCCGGCGTCCTCGAAGAGCTGCTTGCGCTTCTTGTGGGTGGCCAGGATCGTGCCGTTGCCGGGCAGGGCCAGGCCCATGGCCTCGGTCAGGCAGTTCATGGAGTTGGCGGTGAACATGCCCGAGCAGGAGCCGCAGGTCGGGCAGGCGTTCTCCTCCATCTCCAGCAGCTCGGCGTCGGACACCGAGTCGTCGGCCGCGGCGATCATCGGGTCGACGAGGTCGAGCTTGCGGCCGGGCGTCTTGCCGGCCTCCATGGGCCCGCCGGAGACGAAGATCGTGGGGATGTTCAGCCGGAGGGCGGCCAGCAGCATGCCCGGGGTGATCTTGTCGCAGTTGGAGACGCAGATCAGCGCGTCGGCGCAGTGGGCGTTGACCATGTACTCGACGGCGTCGGCGATCAGCTCGCGGGACGGCAGCGAGTAGAGCATGCCGCCGTGGCCCATCGCGATGCCGTCGTCGACGGCGATCGTGTTGAACTCGCGCGGGATCGCCCCGGCCTCGCGGATCGAGGCCGACACCACGTCGCCGACCTCACGCAGGTGCACGTGGCCCGGGACGAACTGGGTGAAGCTGTTGGCCACCGCGATGATGGGTTTGCCGAAGTCGCTCCCGGCTACGCCGGTCGCCCGGAGGAGGGCCCGGGCGCCGACCATGTTCCTGCCGTGGGTGACCGTACGTGACCTGAGGGCCGGCATTGTGCTTCTCCCATCATGAGGCGAGTCTTCACATGTTACGGCCACCCGCCCGGCGGCTGAGACACGTGTCCATCAACCGGACACCTCAGTCCGGCAACCGTACGGCCGCCAGCTGCGTCGCCTGGGCCACCAGCCGCCCCTTGGAGTCCCACACGTGGGCCACCTCGTCCATGCGGTCGCCCCCGACGTCCGTGGCCGACAGGCGGACCTTGATCGGGCCGGGCGCGGGCAGCCGGCGGACGTAGGCCGAGAGCTGGATCGTCGGCACCCAGCCGGACAGCCCCAGCTCGAACGAGACCGGCGGCACCGGGTCCAGCGCCACGAGCAGGCTCAGCGGGTCCCAGTCGGTGCCGTCGGCCAGGCGCTGCCAGGTCGCGATCACGCCCTTCCTGGCCGGCGTGCCGAACACGAACGCCAGATGGGCCGGATCGACGCGCTCCTCCACCACGGCCATCAGCGGCACGGCGAAGCCCGCGCCGGGCGCCTCGACGGGCACGAGGAAGCAGTCCTCCTCGGGCGGCAGCTCGACCGGCGGGAGCGCGGACCACCAGGGGTCGCCGTCGTCCAGCACGCCCAGCGTGACGTGCGACTCGACGCGCACCCTGCCCTCCTGGGCCAGCGAGACCCGGACCTGGGCCACGCTGCGGCCGATCCGCAGCGGCTCCACGCGCACGTCCGCCGGGCCCGGCACGGGCGGCTCAAGGAAGGCGCCGCTCACGGCGGTCACGTGGGGGTGCCGTTCGCCGGCGGTGCTCTGGCAGGCGGCGCGGGCCAGCACGGCCAGCAGGTAGCCGCCGTGCAGCTTGGTGCCCACGCTCCACTGGGCGTCCAGCGTGGCGCCGAACTCGTCCGCGCCGCGGGCGACCAGCGCGGTCGCCTCCCCGAAAGTCCCCATTTTCGCGATATCCCTTCCGCAGAAGGTCAGCTTGACACCGTCAACCTGACGGCGTCAATGTGAGGTCCATGACCGCTGCGAAACGTGTGCGCGCCCGGCGCGGAGAAGGCGGCCTGCTGCGGGAGGAGATCCTGCGCGCGGCCGAGGACCTGCTGACCGAGTCCGGCACCGAGGACGCCCTCACCCTGCGCGCCGTCGCCCAGCGCGCCGGGGTGTCCACCCCCTCGGTCTACCTGCACTTCGCCGACCGGGAAGCGCTGCTGGAGGCGGTCTGCCTGCGCGTGTGGGACGAGCTCGGCCGCCTGTTCCGCGAGAACCTGACGGGCGACCCGTTCCTCGCGCTGGGCCGCTGCGGACGGGCCTACGCCCGCTTCGCCCTGGACCATCCCGTGCAGTACCGGGTGCTGATGATGCGGCCCTCGACCGCGCAGGGCGTGCCGCCGGCCGCCGCCGAGTGCTTCCGCCACATGGTGGCGGCCGTCGCCGCCTGCGTGGCCGTCCGCGTGCTCGAAGGCGACCCCGAGAAGCTGGCGCTCGGCCTGTGGTCGTCCATGCACGGCTGCGTCTCGCTGCTCATCGCCCAGCCGTCGTTCCCGTGGCCCGAGGACCGGGAGGCGCTGATCGACCACATCGTGCGCATCGCCGGGATGGGCACGGCGCTGGCGTCCCGCCTGCCCGGCGCGCTGCCGCCCAGCGACGTGCTGGCCGCCGAACTGGACGACTTCGGCGCCCGGCTGTCGGCGGACGTGAAAGAACCCCGCGGAGCGGAACTCCGCGAGGTCCGTCGGCCGTCCTAGGCCGTCCTAGCCTTCGCCGTACCTGGCGGGCAGGACCTGGGCGGCGATGTCGTAGAGCCGGTCGATCTCGGCCGGGGTCAGCGC
This sequence comes from Nonomuraea sp. NPDC047529, assembly GCF_040642995.1. NCBI lineage: Bacteria > Bacillati > Actinomycetota > Actinomycetes > Streptosporangiales > Streptosporangiaceae > Nonomuraea > Nonomuraea sp. NPDC047529. Next base: position 124,887 of record NZ_JBEYTJ010000026.1, read on the forward strand.
CCGTTCCCGCTTGGTGATCCACTTGCGGGCCCGGTCGCCCTGGTAGACGTCCACGCCGCGGATGGTCATGATCTTCCACGGCACGGGCGGCCCGTAGATGGCCAGCGAGGGCACGACGACGACCTCGCGGCCGAACGCCTTGCTGATCAGCTCGCTCGCCTGGGACGCCTCCCACTTGGCCTCGGTGAGCCTCGGCTTCATGTCGAAGGGACCGTGGAACAGCTTCTTGCCCGACTGGACGCGGACGGGAAGCCGTTTGTCCCACTTCTCGGAGTCGACCGCGTAGACGCCGGTCGGCCCCACCACGAGGTGGTCGATCTGCGCCTCGCTGCCTGGGATCGCCCTGGCGTGCAGGGTGCGGTAACCGCTGCGCTCCAGCCTGCGGAGCTGCCCCTCGGTACGCCGTTCGGCCACGGACGCGCGCCGCCACGCCGGCACCGTGGAATGGGAACGCGCGCGGTAGACCGTTTCGAGGATGGCCGCGACCACCCCCGCGGTCACTCCCATGCGCCAGTCGCGCAACAGGAAGCCCACCACGACCGCCACGCCGACCGCCACGAGCGCGCGGTTGCGCAGGCGGCGGAACCGTGGCTGCTGGAGCAGGTCACGCATGGACGCGCGTTCCACGGGCGCGTAGGTGGTCGTGGGCGCCGATGGCGTCGCGGCGGCGGTCTGCTCGCCCTCTGGCCGGTCGCTCACCCAGATGGGTGACGCATTGTGACCGTCTTCTCGCTGGTTGTCGGAGTCCACGTAACTCACCGTAGCCCGGAGATCGGAACGATTCCTAGTGTTGACCTGTCCATAGTTTTATGGCCCAGCTCATCGTGTTCCACTCATGTTTTCGGGGTATGTCTTACGTTCTTCTCTAGAGATGCCTAGTGTGCCGATCGTGCGAGAACTTCATGAGCTTTCCGCGCTTGAGCAGGCCCGGGCCGTCCGCGACCGTGACGTCTCACCGGTCGAGCTGACCCGGCACTATCTCGACCGGATCGAGCGGATCGATCCGCAGGTCGGCGCGTACGTCACCGTGACCGCCGAACAGGCCCTCGACCAGGCCCGACGCCTGGAGAAGGACCTGCCGGACGGGCCGCTGGCCGGGGTGCCGATCCCGGTCAAGGACCTCAATCTGGTCAAGGACGTGCCGATCACGTTCGGGTCGGCGGTGTACCGGGGGTTCGTCGCGCCGGTGGACGACACCGTCGTGACGCGGCTGCGCGAGGCCGGCACGGTCATCCTGGGCAAGACCGCCACCCCCGAGTTCGGGCTGCCCTGCTACACCGAGACCGACGTCTCGCCGCCCGCCCGCTCGGCCTGGGACCTCGGCACCTCGGCCGGCGGGTCCAGCGGGGGAGCGGCCGCCGCCGTGGCCGCCGGGCTGGCACCGGCCGCCCAGGGCAGCGACGGCGCGGGCTCGATCCGCATCCCGGCCTCGGCGTGCGGCCTGTACGGCATCAAACCCACCCGTGGCCGGATCAGCTTCGCCCCGATCATCCCCGACCTGGCGGGCATGTCCACGAACGGCCCGATCGCCCGTACCGTGGCCGACGCGGCGGCCCTGCTCGACGTGATGGCGCACAACGAGCCCGGCGACCTCTACCTCGCGCCCCGCCACGAGGGCACGTTCCTCGACTGCGCCGGCCGCGACCCCGGACGGCTGCGCATCGCCCGCTACGCCGACCCCGTCGTGCCGGGGACCGAGATCGACCCCGAGGTGCTGGCCGCGTACGAGGACGCCGCCGAGACCCTGGCCGGCCTCGGGCACGAGGTCGTCGAGATCCCCAGGCCGTTCGGCGTGGACCTCGTGCCGCAGTTCGTCACCCTCTGGTACACCTTCGCCTGCATGCACCCGGTCGCCGACGACCAGCGGCACCTGCTCCGGCCGCTCACCCGATGGCTGCGCGAGCGCGGCCTGGCCACCCCCGCACCTGCGTTCCTCCAGGCCCAGGCGGCCCTCCAGCTCGCCACCCGGGGCGCGCTCGCGATCACGAACGCCTACGACGCGGTGCTCACCCCGACCCTCACCCAGCCGCCCAGGCCGATCGGCTGGTTCGAGGACGTGGACGACGTCGAGGAGACGTTCGAGCGCATGAAGCGCTTCGCCGCCTTCCCCGCGATCTACAACGTCAGCGGCCAGCCCGCGGTGAACCTGCCACTGCACTGGAGCGGCGACGGCCTGCCGATCGGCGTCATGCTGGCCGGGCGGATCGGTGGCGAGGGCACTCTGATCTCGCTGTCGGCCCAGGTCGAGGCGGCCAGGGGCGGCTTCTGGGGGGAGCGGCGGCCGGTCGTCTGGTAGGCGGTCGCGGCCTGGGTCTGGCCGGGCCCCCGGCCGAGGGTTACGTTCGTCGTGTGAACAGCGCAGCGGAAAGTCTGCTCTTTCTCCTCGGGGTGTCCTCAGGGCTGTTCGTCCTGATCAGCCTGCTGGTCATGGTGCCGGGGCGTGGTTCGTCCAGGGTGGCGGAGGCGGGGCCGGTGTGGGTGGGCGGGCCGTCCGGGAGCGAGCACGGCGTGAGCACGTCGGGGCTGGTGCTGGCCGACGGCGTCGCGCCCTGGGCGCGGGCGTCCGAGCACGACTGGCCGGCCTCGGCGGCGACCGCCGAGCCCGACGGGCGCCTCGGCGGCGCTTCGGCGGGATGGTGATCCGGCGATGCGCACGCTGACGACGGCCCAGGCCGACGACCTCCGGAAGGCCGTCCAGGGCGCTGAGCGGCGCAGCGGGCTGCGTTTCGGTGTGTTCCTGGGCGAGCCGGTCGGCGCCCGGCGGCACTTCGCCGAGCGTCTGCACGCCGCCCTGGGCGCCGAGGCCGCCGACGCCGTGCTGGTGTTCGTCGATCCGGCCGGACGCGCCCTGGAGATCGTGACGGGCCCGAACGCCAGGCGGCGGCTGAGCGACGGCGCCTGCCGGCTCACCGCCCTGTCGATGGCCACCGCCTTCAGCGCCGGCGACCTGGTCGGCGGCCTCCTGTACGGCATCGCCGCCCTCGGCGAACAGGCCACGACCCGCCACTGACCTGCGCCGCAGCGGTCGTCAGGCGCGTTGCAGCAGGGTGACGACGTGGTCGCTGACGCCGGCGAGCAGCCCGGACGGCTCGATCGGCGCCCCCGCCACGGCCGAGAACAGCGCGGGCAGCCCGGGCAGCGGGAAGTCGTCGTCCGCGGTGGCCGCCGCGCCCACGGCGTTCTTGTCCAGCGCCGCCCGGCTGCGCTCCCAGGCGTCGAGCACCTCCTCCGGGGACGGCACCCCGAACCCGTGCCCGACGGGCGCGGCGTGCCGCAGCCGGACGAGCGGCGTCTCGGCGAAGGTCAGCGCCGTACGGGCGCGCACCTGGAGGTCGGCGCGCGGTTCGGGCTCGATCCAGTCCATGGCCGTGCACGGGTTGCGGCAGGTCGCGACGCACACCGCCAGCGCGCCCGCGAGCTGGCTGTGCTGCCGGTCGAAGTAGGCCCGCCAGCCCTCGCCGGGCTCGACCGACACCCGCAGCGTGCGGTTGGTGGCCGACTGCTCGGACTTGGTGTGGTCGCACTCCCGGTCGCCGATCACGCCGAACCTGCTCCCGGGCGCGCTCAGCCCCGCGGGCCAGCGGGCCGGGTCGCCGGCGTGGCCGAGCTGCGGCTCGAAGGCCAGCAGCGGCAGGTACTCGCTGGCGATGTGCACGGCCGCGATCATGGGGCTCAGCTCGCGCCGGTGCCAGCGGACGGCGATCACCTCAAGGAGCAGGCCGTAGGCGGGCTTGAGCGACTCCAGGGCCCCGCGCGGCTGCTCCCGCGGCGTCTGCGGCATGTGACAGGCGCGGGCGAGCCGGCGCAGGTCGGCCGGCACGGACCTGGCCTCGGCAGCGAAGTCCTCGGCGTCGAGCGAGAGCAGCCGCTGCCCGAACTCGCACACGTCGGAGATCTCGGCCGTGGGGGCGAGCGCGCCCAGGTCGGCGAAGGCGTACCGGCGGGCGAGGGCGATCAGCAGCTCACGAGTCGAATCCACGCGATGACTTTCTCACGATCTTGGAACGGTCACGGACACGGGGCGCGCACGCACTGGACGTCTTCCGGCGGGCTGGTGACCGTGGGCTCGTCCGTGGGCTCCTCCGGGCCGGGCTGGCTCGGCTCCTGCGACGGCTCGGGCTCGGCGGTGGTCGCGGTGGGCGTGGGCTTCGGCGAGATGGAGGGCGTGGCGCTCGGGGTGGTGGGGGCCACGGTCGGGCCGGGCGTCGCGCTGGCGGTGCCGCTCGGCTTGGCGCTCGGCGCGGCCTTGGTCGGCGGCACGGGCTGCCTGGTGGTGTGCTCCGGGCTGCTCGGGGTGTGGGCCTGCGTGGTCTCCTCGGCGGGCGGCAGCACCTCGCCCGTGCTCGCCGGCTCGGCCGGACGCAGCCACACCGACCCCGCCACCGCGGCCGAGACCATGACGGCGGCGGCCATGGTGACCAGGGCCGTCAGCGTGCGCCGCCGGCGGGACGTGCGGCCGGCCGGGGCCGACGGCATGGTGAACGGCGATCCGGCGTCGGCCGCGGGCATGACGCCCGTCGGCTGGAGGCCCGGGTGGGGACCGCTCGTCGTGGACGCGGACACCGAGGACGTGGTGACGGGAGACGTGTTGACCGGCAGGTCGACCGGCAGGGCCGCGCCGCTCACCGAGGCGCGGGCCGCCCGCGCCATGTCGGAGGCCGACGGCCAGCGCTGCGCCGGGTCCTTCTGCAACGCCCGCGACACCACCTGGCGCACGGCCGCGGGCAGCTCGGCGGGCAGCTCGGGCACGGGCGCGTTGAGGTGCTTGAAGATGATCTGGACAGGGGTCTCCCCCTGGTACGGCAGCCGCCCGGTCAGGCACTCGTAGGCCACCACGCCCAGCGCGTAGACGTCGACCGCGGGCGTGACCTCGTTGCCGGCGGCCATCTCCGGCGCGCAGTAGGCGGCCGAGCCGAGCATGGTGCCGGTGGCCGTGAGGTGACCGGCCGAGGCGGAGTGGGCGACCCCGAAGTCGGTCAGCGCGACCTGCCCGTCGGGCCTGACCATGAGGTTGGCCGGCTTGACGTCGCGGTGGACGATGCCCTGCGCGTGGGCCGCGGCCAGCGCGTCGGCCACCTCGGCGATCAGGCGCATGGCCTCCTGGGGGCCGAGCGGGCCCCGGCGCAGGACGCGGTCGAGCGACTCGCCCCGCACGTACTCCATGACCAGGTAGCTGACCCGGCGCCCGTCGGCCTCGTGGACGCCGTAGTCGTAGACCCCGACCACGCCGCGGTGCCTGAGCGTGGCCATGGCCCTGGCCTCGTTCTGGAAGCGCTGGGTGAAGGTGGGATTCTCCGACAGGGCGGGCATCATCACCTTGACCGCGACGGCCCGGCCCAGGACCAGGTCGTCGGCACGCCAGACCTCGCCCATGCCGCCGCCGCCGAGGCGGTCGGCCAGCACGTAGCGGTCGTTGAGCGTGGTACCGGCGCCTAGCACGTACTTGAGGCTAACACCCACTCTCCGTGCTCAGGCCGTATTCGGCGCAGCGCGAAGCCGGGTCCCCGCCGGGCGTGGCGGGGACCCGGGTGGATCAGGCCGACGCGGCGTCGGTCTCGCGGTTGCGCAGGGCGCGGCTGACGCCGTCGGCGCCCTCCAGGATCAGCCTGCGCAGGGCCTGCGGCGGCTGCTCGGCGGCCAGGAAGTCCTGGGCGGCCTGGACCGTGGCGGGCTCGATGAGCAGCGTGGGGAAGCAGCCCACGGCGAACGTCGAGGCCTGATCGAACGTCCACTCCTGGTAGACACGCCCGACCTCGGCGAAGTACTTCTCCCGGTACGGCTCCAGCAGCCCGGTGTGATGCGGGTCCTGGAAGCCGGCGATGGTGCTGCGGGCGATGTGGTTGGCCAGCTCGCCGCCCACGATCCGGTCCCAGGCCGCCGCCTTGGCCTCGGCCGTCGGGATCGCGGCCCGGCACAGCGCCGCCGACCGCTCACCCGTCGCCGTAGGGTCGCGCCGCAGCTCGGCCTCGATGTCGGCCTCGTCCAGCCGGCCGCCGGAGACCAGCGCGGCCACCAGCGTCCAGCGCAGGTCGGCGTCGACGGTCAGCCCCTCGGGCACGCCGGTGCCGTCGAGGATGGCCTGCACCAGGTCGAGGTCGGCGGCGGAGACCGCCACCGGGGCGAACGCCTGGAGGAAGGCGAGCTGGTGGTCGGAGCCGGGCGCCGCGGAGCCGAGCAGCGAGCGCAGCTCGGCGGCCAGCAGCGCCTGGCCCTCGGCCTGCCAGGCCGGGTCGGCGTACTGCTGGACGGACTGCCGCGCCTGGCGCAGCACCGCCTGCAGGACCGTGATGTCGGAGACCGTGCCGGCGCCGGAGATGACCAGCCTGACGTAGTCGCGCGTGGACATCTCGCCGTCGCGGGTCATGTCCCAGGCCGCAGACCAGCACAGAGCGCGCGGAAGCGAGTCGGTGAAGGCCGCGATGCCGCCCTCGACGAGCGTGCGCAGGGAACGCTCGTCGAGCCTGATCTTGGCGTAGGTGAGGTCGTCGTCGTTGAGCAGCACCAGGTCGGGCTGCTCGGCGCCGACCAGCTCGGCCACGCTCGTACGGGCCCCCACCACGTCGAGCTCGACCCGCTTGGTCCGGGTGAGCACGCCGTCGACCAGCGAGTACAGGCCGATCGCGATGCGGTGCGAGCGCAGCGTCGGGTAGTCGGCCGGGGCCTCCTGCAGCACCTCGAAGGAGGTGAAGCGGCCGTCGGACACCTCGAAGGAGGGACGCAGCGTGTTGACCCAGGCGGTCTCCAGCCACTCCTTCGACCACGACGACAGGTCGCGGCCCGAGGTGCGCTCCAGGGCGGCGAGCAGGTCCTTCAGCTCGGTGTTGCCCCAGGCGTGCTCGGCGAAGTAGTCGCGCACCCCGGCCAGGAAGTTGTCCAGGCCGACGTAGGCGACGAGCTGCTTGAGCACCGAGGCGCCCTTGGCGTACGTGATGCCGTCGAAGTTGACCTCGACCGCCTGCATGTCGGGGATGTCGGCGGCGATCGGGTGGGTGGAGGGAAGCTGGTCCTGGCGGTAGGCCCAGGACTTCTCCACGTTCGCGAACGTGGTCCACGCGCCGTTGCCCCACCGGGTGGCCTCGGCCTGGGCCAGCACGGACACGTACGTGGCGAAGGACTCGTTCAGCCACAGGTCGTCCCACCAGCGCATGGTGACCAGGTCGCCGAACCACATGTGGGCCATCTCGTGCAGGATCGTCTCGGCGCGCCGCTCGACGACCGCGTCGGTGACGCGGGACCGGAAGACGTAGTCCTCCAGGAACGTCACGCAACCCGCGTTCTCCATCGCGCCGGCGTTGAACTCGGGCACGAAGAGCTGGTCGTACTTGGTGAACGGGTAGCGGACGCCGAACACCCGGTGGAAGAAGTCGAAGCCCTGCCGGGTGACCTCGAAGAGGTTGTCGGCGTCGAGGTGCTCGCCGAGCGAGGCGCGGCAGTAGAGGCCGAGCGGGATGCCGTCGTGCTCCGAGGTGACCTTGTAGTACGGCCCGGCCACCAGCGCGGTGATGTACGTGGAGATCACCGGCGTGGCCTCGAACTCCCACCGCCTGGCCGCCTCGACGCCGCCGTGGCGGCCGGAGTGCCCGTCGAGGTCCTCCACCTTGGCCGCGGCGCCGTTGGAGACGACCTCCCAGTCGGCCGGGGCCAGCACGGTGAGCTGGAAGACGGCCTTGAGGTCGGGCTGGTCGAAGCAGGCGTACATGCGGTGGGCGTCGGCCGTCTCGAACTGGCTGTGCAGGTAGACCTTCTGGTCGACCGGGTCCACGAAGCGGTGGAGGCCCTCGCCCGTGCGCATGTAGCTGCAGTCGGCGTCGACCAGCAGCTCGTTGGACTCGGCCAGCGAGGGGAGCGGGAAGCGGCCCTTCTCGGCGTCGTAGGCGGAGACGTCGAGGTCGACGCCGTTGAGGGTGACCTTGCGCACGTTGGCGCCGTGGAGGTCGATGAAGGTGGAGGCGCCCGGGCTGGTGCTGGTGAAGCGCACCGTCGTGACGCTCTCGAAGCGCTCGTCCCCCTCCGTCAGGTCGAGTGCGACGTCGTACGACTCGACCGTCAACAGCCGGGCGCGCTCGCGAGCCTCGTCCCGGGTCAGGTTCCCTGCCAAGTTGCGCTCCTTTTCACCACTTCGTTGTAGTTTGTCGGTATCCTGCCACGCCGGGAATAGGACCTCGACACCCTCAGGTTATGGCCCCACGTGACTGAGAAGATTCCCGTGGACCTGTGGTTCGATCCTTTCTGCCCATTTGCCTGGGCGACGTCACGATGGCTTCTCGAAGTGGAGAAGGTTCGCGCCATCGAGCCGCGCTGGCACGTGATGAGCCTCAACGTCCTCAACGAGGGCAATGACGTGCCCGACTCCTACCGTGAGGCCATCGCCAGGGCCATCGAACCCGTCCGCGTCGTGGCCGCGGCACGGGCCGCGCACGGCGACAAGGTCGTCGGCCCGCTCTACACCGAGCTCGGCACCCGCCTGCACAACCAGGGCGGGAGCAAGGACCTCAGCCGCCTCGGCGAGCTCATCGAGGACTCCCTGGAGGCGATCGGCCTCAGCCGCGACCTCGCCGCCGCCGCCCACTCCACCGAGTGGGACGACGACGTACGCGCCTCCCACCAGGAGGGCATCACCCTGGTCGGCCAGGACGTCGGCACCCCGGTCATCCGCGTCGGCGCCAACGCCTTCTTCGGTCCCGTGATCACGTCCATCCCGAAGGGCGAGGACGCGGGCAGGCTGTGGGACGGCGTTCTTCTCGTCACCGAGTTCGATGACTTCTTCGAGCTGAAGCGGACTCGTACCAGACAGCCCACCTTCGACTAGATATGTCTTCCGCCGCCGGGGTAAGACTCCTACCCTGGCGGTAGGTCTCGGGCGCGCCGAGGATAAGGAATCCCCCTCTGCCCGGTCCATGCTGTCGCCAGTCCACGACGTGCACGCGAGGATGGCCCCATGCGCCAGCTGTACATCGGCGGTTCCTGGAACGCCTCTACGTCAGACGAGTCCATCGAGGTCGCCAACCCGGCCACGGAGGAGATCATCGATCGGGTGCCCGCGGGCACCCCCGACGACGTCGAGGCGGCGGTGTCGGCGGCGCGCGAGGCGTTCCCCGTCTGGTCCGACACGTCGGCGACGCAGCGCGGGAAGCTGCTCGGCGCCGCGGCCGAGCTGCTCAAGCAGCGCGCCGAGAGCGTCGCGCGGACGATCGCGACCGACATGGGCGCGCCGCTCGGCTTCGCGCTCAAGGTGCAGACGCTGATGCCCGCGGCCGTGCTGTCCTCCTACGCGCAGATGGCCGAGAGCTACCCGCGCGAGTCCCGCATCGGCAACTCCCTGCTGGTCAAGGAGCCGATCGGGGTCGTCGCGGCGATCACGCCCTGGAACTACCCGCTCCACCAGATCATCTGCAAGGTCGGCCCCGCGCTGGCCGCCGGATGCACGGTCGTGCTCAAGCCGAGCGAGGTGGCGCCGCTCGCGGCGTACGCGCTGGCGGAGATCTTCGACGAGGTAGGCCTGCCGCCCGGGGTGTTCAACCTGGTCAGCGGACGCGGCCCGGTCGTCGGCGAGGCCATGGCCGCCCATCCCGACGTGGACATGGTCTCCTTCACCGGCTCCACCGCGGCCGGCCGCCGGGTCGCCGCGCTCGCCGCCGAGACCGTCAAGCGGGTGGCGCTGGAGCTCGGCGGCAAGTCGGCCAACATCGTCCTGCCCGACGCCGATCTCGCCACGGCCGTCAAGGTCGGGGTGGCCAACTGCTTCATCAACGCGGGCCAGACCTGCTCGGCCTGGAGCCGGATGATCGTCCACCGCGACCAGTACGACGACGCCGTCCGCCTGGCCGTCGAGGCGGCCCGCAAGTACACCGTCGGCGACCCCTTCGACGAGGCCACCAGGGTCGGGCCCCTGGTGTCGGCGGCCCAGCGCGAGCGGGTGGTCCGCTACATCAACCGGGGTCAGGAGGAGGGCGCCAGGCTCGTCGCCGGCGGCACCGAGCGCCCCCGCGAACGCGGCTTCTACGTCGAGCCCACGGTCTTCGCCGCGGTCGAGCCGGGCATGACGATCGAGCAGGAGGAGATCTTCGGGCCCGTGCTGGCGCTGATCCCGTACACGAGCGAGGGCCAGGCCGTGGAGATCGCCAACGACACCAGGTACGGCCTGGCCGGGGCGGTCTGGTCGGGCAGCCAGGAGCGCGCGGTCGCCGTCGCGCGCAGGCTGCGCACCGGTCAGGTCGTCGTCAACGGCGGCCAGTTCAACCCGCTGGCCCCCTTCGGCGGCTACAAGCAGTCGGGAGTGGGCCGCGAGCTGGGCGAGTTCGGCCTGGAGGAGTACCTGGAGATCAAGTCGCTGCAGCTGTAGGCCCCGGCCTACGCGCGGAGCATGATCTTGCGGGCCTCGTCCTTCGGCAGGCGGTCCACGTACAGCTTGCCGTCGAGGTGCTGGGTCTCGTGCTGGAAGCAGCGCGCCAGCGAGCCGCGGGCCTTCAGGCGCACCGGCCGCTGCAGCCGGTCGAGCCCCTCGACGGTGACGCCCGCCGCCCGCGCGACGGCGGCGTAGATCGGCGTGCCGGTGCGGCGGTCGGGCACCGACAGGCAGCCCTCCTCGTCGGAGACCTCCTCGGCGTCGTCGACGGTGAGCACGGGGTTGACGACGTGGCCCTTGCGGCCGGCGATGTCGTAGACGAACAGCCGCCGCGACACGCCGATCTGCGGGCCGGCCAGGCCGACGCCGTTGACCGCGTACATCGCCTGGAACATCTCCTCGATCAGGCGGCGCAGCTCGCGGTCGAAGTCGGTGACGGGCTCGGCGGGCGTGCGCAGCACCGGATCGCCGATGACGCGGATCTCACGCATGCGTCTCCACTTTCGTAAGGACTGGGGAACGGTTGGGGTCCTTACTCTAGCCAGCGAGTGGGATCGGCGGGGCTGTGGAAGACTGGACGGGTGCGTGTCTACATCGGTGCCGACCATGCCGGCTATGAGCTCAAGAACCACCTCGTGTCCTGGCTCAAGGACCACGGCCACGAGGTGACCGACTGCGGTCCCTTCGTCTACGACGCCGAGGACGACTATCCCGCGTTCGTCCTGCGCGCGGCCGAGGGCGTCGCCGGCGACCCCGGCAGCCTCGGGGTGGTGATCGGCGGCTCGGGCAACGGCGAGCAGATCGCGGCCAACAAGGTGCGCGGCATCCGCGCGGCCCTGGCCTGGAGCGAGGAGACCGCCTCCCTGGCTCGCGAGCACAACAACGCCAACGTCGTCAGCATCGGCGCCCGCATGCACACGACCGAGGAGGCGACCAGGTTCGTGGAGGTCTTCCTGACCACCTCCTTCTCCGGCAGCGAGCGCCACAGCAGGCGCATCGCGCAGCTGACCACCTACGAGACGATCGGCCAGCTGCCCTCGCTGCCCTAGGCGGGCTCGCTCTTGCGCCTGGCCTCGCGCCGTGGCGTCTCGTCGCGCAGGGGCCGCCGGTCGGCGGCCTCCTGCTGCTCCTTCGACGGCCTGGACACGTCGCGGGCCCGCATGGCGATGGTCGCGGTGATCTGCAGACTTTGCAGGGCCATGCTCCGAGCTTACGCTCCGGGTCTCGTTCTGTGCCTTGTCCTGTGCCTTGTCTCCGGTCTTGTTCCGGGGATCAGAACACCAGCCCGGCCAGTGGCTTGGGGGTCCAGGCCATGGCCGCGGCCAGCGCCCGCACCGCGCCCGGCGTGCGCTCGCGCAGCAGGCCCGCGTCGAGCTGGGCGCCGAGCAGGCCGTCCCCCATGTACGCCGAGCCGAGCGCGGACACCGGCACCGTCAGGTCCGGCTCGTCGTCCACCTGCTTGCACTGCGCGCCGTCGGTGCCCGCGGTGAGCCGGCGGCGGCCGGCGTTCCACGGGCACACGTCGTCCTCGATCTCGATCACCAGGTCCACGGGGGCCGCGTAGGCGCGGGCGGTCAGGGCCTCGTCGACGTCGACCAGGCGTACCCACAGCTCGTCGGACCAGGTCGCGCGCAGTTGCCGGGAGTCGGCGAGCAGCGCGGTCAGGGCGTCGTCCACCGGCCGGGCGTACGCCTCCAGCCTGGTGATCAGGTCCCGGTCCAGCACGTTGCGCCACAGCAGGGCGTAGGCCGCCGGGTCGGCCGCCTCCAGTTCGATGAGCCGCAGCTCGCCGTTGGCCACGCCGTTGGGGTCCCAGGCGGACTTCGTGCGGAACAGCGCGTAGCCGCGCACGTTGCCGTCGTCCTCGGCGAGCACCGCGCGGAGCGAGCCCCAGCCGTCCCTGTCGTGCTCCTCGTCGGCGAGCATCCCGTCCCAGATGTGCCGGTTGCGCGCGTACCGTCCCGGACGCCGGGTCACGACCTCGGAGAACAGCTTCTCGAAGTCGCTCCTGGCCTCGGCGGGGGAGACCACCCTGATCCTGAGCGCGGGGTCCGTGGGGGCGTCCCGCACGAAGGCCGAGCGGTGCTTGTCGATGCGGTACGACAGCTCGCTGGCCGCCCTGCCGTAGCCGAACCTGCCGTAGATCAGCGACTCGGAGGCGTAGAGGGCGGCCACCGACTCGCCCCGGTCGCGGATGTCGGACAGCTGCCGGCGCATGAGCGCGGACAGCACGCCGCGGCGGCGGTGCGAGGGAAGCACGCCGACCGCGGTCACGCCGCCCACGGGGATCTGGCGTCCGCCGGGGACCGTCATCGTGAGGCTGAAGACGGACGTGACGCCCGCCATGGTGGTGCCGTCGAAGGCGACCAGCGTGCGGTCGAACTCCGTGGCCGCCTTGAACCGCTCGTCCTGGGTGGGATGCGGCGTCCAGCCGAACCCCTCTGCGAGCACGCCGGCGAAGCCCGGCCACTCGGATTCGTCAATGGGACGGATCGGATAGGTCATCCGTCCACGGTAGGAGCGGGCAAAGGGGGACGGCCACCCAATATCCGTGCTTAATGATCAAGGCCTTGGTCAAGTGGGCTGCCCAAACAGGGGGCAGACCGATACAGTCACACGCATCATGAGTTCCCGTCCGGCGCCGCTGATTCCGCCACGGGTCCGCGCGGTCCTGGTGCGGGTGCCGTTCCTGGTGTCTGCCGTCCGGTTCCTCCGGAGAGGGCCGCTGGCCCGCGACCGCAACCTGCTCATCACCCTGACCGTGCTCTCGCTCGTCATCGGGCTGCTGGCGGCGAAGGTGTCCACCGAGTGGTTCTCGCCGTCGCTGCTCATCCTGGTCACCTTGATCGGCGGGTTGCAGCTGCGGCTGCGCAGCCTGGTCAAGCTGCTGGTGGCGGTGGGCGTCGCGCTGGCCTACATCGCGGCCACGCTCGGGGTGGCGCGGGTGGGGCTGGGGCTCACGGTGACGATCGTGTTCACCACCGTGCTGGCCGTGCTGATGGCCCGTACCAGGGGCAAGCTCGGCGTGCAGGGGCTGCGCGGCGACGCGATGCTGCTGGAACTGCGCGACCGGCTCAAGAGCCAGGGCGAGCTGCCCCCGCTGCCCAAGGACTGGGGCGCCAAGGTGGTGCTCAAGCAGGCCGGCGGCTCGTCGTTCGGCGGCGACTTCCTGGTCTCCATGCGCGACGGCGACTCCGTGGAGATCGCCCTCGTCGACGTCTCGGGCAAGGGCGTCGACGCCGGCACCCGCGCGCTGCTGCTGTCGGGCACGTTCGGCGGGCTGCTGGGCTCGGTCGACGACTTCCTGCCCGCGTGCAACGCCTACCTCCACCGGCAGCGCGGCGACGAGGGCTTCGTGACGGCCGTGCACCTACGCCTCGACCTGGCCACCGGCGACTACACGATCACCTCGGCCGGCCACCCGCCGGTCGTCAAGCTCGACTCCGGCACCGGCAACTGGCAGGTCGCCTCGGCCAAGGGCGTGGTGCTCGGCGTGGTGCCCGACCTTCACTGCGAGCCCGACAGCGGCACCCTGCGCAAGGGTGACGCGCTGCTGCTCTACACCGACGGGCTGATCGAGCAGCCGGGGCGCGACATCGACGCCGGGCTCGACCGGCTGCTCGGCGAGGCCGAACGGCTGCTGCCCTCCGGCTTCCGCGACGGCGCGAGGGCGCTGGTCAACGCGATGTCCTCGGGCCACAACGACGACTGCGCGCTGGTGTTGATCTGGCGTCCGTAGTGACGTTTCACACGGGTCAGGTCGTGATGGCGGTCACTGGCAGCGGGTTCGGCAGGCTGAGATCATTCGACTGTTCGGGTCCCGGCGGAGCGGCGCGGCTCCACCGGGCCCGTCTCCTCGTCCGGCTCCCGTGGGCCGCTCTCACAGCCAGCCGCTGTCGCTGGCGATGCGTACGGCGTCGAGCCGGTTGCGGGCGCCCGTCTTGCACATGATCCGCGACAGATGATTGCGTACGGTGCCGACCGACAGGAACAACTGGTCGGCGATCTCCGTCGATCTCGCCCCGCCGGCCGCGATGCGCAGCACGTCGAGCTCCCGCCGGGTGAGGGGGTTGGCGGCCGACTGCAGGGCGGCCACCGCCAGCTCCGACTCCACCGCCCGGCCGCCCGCCGCGACCTGGCGCACCCCCTCGGCCAGCCGCTCGGGCGCCACCCGCAGGCTCATGAACCCCAGCACGCTGCCGTTGAACGCCCTGCGCACCTCGCCGGGGCTCGGCCGCGCGGAAAGGATCAGCACCGAGCAGCGGGGGATCTGCTGGGTCAGATGGGTGGCGACCGGCAGGCCCGGCAGGTCGAGGTCGACGATCGCGACGTCGGGCGCGCTGGACCGTGCCGCGGGCAGCACGCCGTCGGGGCAGCCTGTCTCGGCGACCACCCGCAGGTCGGGCTCGGCTTCGAGCGTGGCCTGCAGACCGCGTCGCACCAAGGGCAGGTGTTCGGCGATGAGTATGCGGATCAAGACGTCCCCCTCCATCGTCTCCCAGGGTGATCGGCTGATCGCTTACTGTCAATGTGGCTCGTGGATTCGCCAAAGTGCGGACAAGCCCGAGGGATGTGATGAGTTCGACTAGTCTGGACACGTCGAGACCGCCTGTCTGCCTGGAGCGCGCGTAGATGAACTGGCTCTTTGTCGCCGGGATCCTCCTCTTCCTGGTGGGGTTGATGGTCTCCGTCGGCCTGCACGAGGTGGGCCATCTCGTGCCGGCCAAGATCTTCGGCGTGCGCGTGACCCAGTACATGGTCGGCTTCGGCTCGACCGCCTGGTCCATCCGCAGGGGCGAGACCGAGTACGGCATCAAGTGGATCCCGCTCGGCGGCTACATCCGCATGATCGGCATGCTGCCGCCGCGTCCGGGCGACGTCCCCGGCAGGTTGCGCAGCGCGCCGACCGGGCCGTGGCAGGGCCTGATCGAGACCGCCCGCGACGCCGCGATGGAGGAGGTGCGGCCCGGCGACGAGGACCGCGTCTTCTACCGCAAGAAGTGGTGGCAGAAGGTCATCATCATGTCGGGCGGCCCGGCGATGAACTTCGTGCTCGCCTTCATCTTCTTCAGCATCCTGCTGGTCGGCATCGGCCTGCCCAAGCTGGCCCCGATCGTGTCGGCCGACACCAACACGTGCGTGATCCCCACCACCGAGGTGCGCAAGACGTGCACGCCCGCCGACGAGCGCACCCCGGCCGCGAAGGCGGGTGTCAAGGTCGGCGACCGCATGGTCTCCCTCGACGGCCAGAAGATCGCGAGCTGGCAGGACGCCACCCGCCTCATCCGCGGCCACGGCGCCGGCCCGGTCAAGCTCGGCATCGTCCGCGACGGCAGGCCGATGACGCTCGACGTCACCCTCATCGCCCGCGACCTGCCCAGCACGGCCGACGAAGGCAAGATCGACAAGGGTGTCGGGTTCCTCGGCGTCGTGCCCTCCCAGGTCTACGAGAAGCAGAGCATGGGGTACGTCCTGGGCTACATGGGCGACCTGACCGGCCGCGTCGTGGGCTCGATGGTCAACCTGCCGGAGAAGATGGTCGGCGTCTGGAACGCCGCCTTCTCCGGCGAGAAGCGCGACCCCGAGGGCCCGGTGGGCGTCGTGGGCGCGGGCCGGCTCGGCGGCGAGATCCTGGCCTCCGACACCTCCGTCACGAACAAGCTGTTCACCTTCGTCAGCCTGCTGGCCGGGTTCAACCTGGCGATCGGCCTGTTCAACCTGATCCCGCTGCTGCCCCTCGACGGCGGTCACATCGCGGGCGGCCTGTGGGAGGGGATCAAGCGCGGCTACGCCAGGGTCATGCGCCGTCCCGAGCCGCGCCACGTCGACATCGCCAAGGTGCTGCCGCTCACGTACGCGATGGCGTTCGTGCTGATCATCATGGCCGGTCTGCTGGTCTACGCCGACCTGGTCAACCCGCTCACGCTCGGCTGACCCGGCGGCCGGGCCCGTCGCCGGTGAACGTCACCGCCTCGGGCACGGCCGCGAACACGGAACGCAGCTCGGCGAGCAGGCCGTCCAGCGTGGGCTCGGGCGAGCCGGTGGTCCAGCCGCGCAGGGCGGCGTGGAAGGCCGCCACCAGCAGGTCGAGTGCCAGCCTGGGCCGCTGGTCGCGGTCGCCGAGGCCGAGCCGCGTACGCAGGGTCGTCTCGAAGGCCGCGCTGGTGCGGTCGCAGAACTGCAGCCCGTGCGCGGCGATGGACGGCGTACGCTGCGACAGCTCCTGGCTGAGCCGCACGCGGGCCACCCATTCCGGCCCCTCCGCCGACATCCGGCGCACCGCCGCGAGCATCGCCTCCTGCAACACCTCCAGCACGGGACGGCCGCCGAGCGGCGCGTGCTCGACGTCGCCGAGCAGCGCGGTCCACAGGGCCTCCAGCGGGGCCGAGGCGACCTCCTCCTTGCTGGCGAAGTTCCGGAAGAACGTGCGCTTGGAGATCTCGACCTCCGCGCACAGCTCGTCGAGGGTCACTTGGTCGAAGCCGCGCTCGGTGAACAGCGCGAGCGCGGTGTCCACCAGGGCGGCCCTGGTCTTGAGCTTCTTGCGCTCCCGGAGCGGCAGCAGATCGGCGGTCATCGTCCCCTAGTGTAGCCGGAGCGCATATGCCCCCTATAGGCTTATGCCACTCAGTGGCACTTTGGAAGGCATCATCATGCGCGCTTTGATCGTCGACCGTTCCGTCCCCGGGGGCCTGCGGGTGGGGGAGGCCCCCGAGCCGGTGCCCGCGCCCGGCCAGGCGCTGGTCCGGGTCACCGCCACGTCGCTCAACTACGGCGAGGTCAGGCACGGCCTCCAGGAGGCGCCCGAGGGCACGGTGCTGGGCTGGGACACCGCGGGGGTCGTCGTCCAGGCCGCGGCCGACGGCTCGGGGCCAGCCGCGGGCACGCCCGTGGTCACGGTGGGCGAGAGTGGTGGCTGGGCCGAGCTGCGGGCCGTGTCGACCGACTGGATCGGGGTGGCGCCGCAGGACGCGGACCCCGGCGCGATCAGCACGATCCCGGTCGCCGGCGCCACGGCGCTGCGCGCGCTCGACCGTCTCGGGCCGATCCTGGGGCGGCGCGTCCTGGTCACCGGCGCGACGGGCGGCGTCGGACGGTACGCCGTGCAGCTCGCCCGGCTCGGCGGCGCGTACGTGATCGCCGCCACCGGCGACCCGGCCCGGCACGGCGACGCCCTGCGCGCGCTCGGTGCGGACGAGGTCGTCGCGAGCCCCGCGGAGAGCGGCGGACGGCTCGACGGCGTCCTGGACCTGCTCGGCGGCGCCCCGCTGGTCGAGGCGTTCGACCAGCTCACCGAGGGCGGCACGCTGGTCGCCGTCGGCCACTCCACCGGCGAGGGGGAGAGCTTCCCGTTCGGAGCCCTGTTCGGCGGAGCCGACCGTCACGACCGTTCGCTCGTGACGTTTCACCTGCTCTACTGCCAGGGCCTGCGCCGCGACCTGACCTGGCTGGCCGGACAGGTCGCGGGCGGCACGCTGAGCCCTGAGATCACCTGGCGCGGCGGCTGGGACGATGCCACCGAGGCCGTGACCGCCCTCCTCGAACGCCGCGTGCACGGCAAGGCGGTGCTCGACCTGGCGTGAGAGAGCAGGGTCAGTCCCTGCCCCCGGGACCGCGCCGATCGCCGTACGCGGCCAGCGGCGCGGTCGCGAAAAGGCGGTCGCGGAAGGGGTGGGCGTCGAGGGCCTGGAGGGCGGAGGCGAGGACGTCGGCCAGCGGGACGGGGAGCTCGGCGTCCAGGGTGGCGATGGCGAGGGCGGTGGCCTGCCATTCGGCCTCGATGAGAGGGAGCGCGTCGCGGCATCGTCCGGTGAGGTGCACGATGCGCTGGCGGGCGTCGTCGGGGCCGGGGCGGAGGTCGAGGTAGCCGGCGCGGCGCATCTGGGTGACGGTCTGGCTGGCGGCGGAGTGGGTGACGCCGATGGCGGCGGCCAGGTCGCGGATGGTCATGGGGCCGGTCTCGACCAGGGCGCGGACGACGGGGGAGTAGCGGGGGCGGTAGTCGGGGAGCCCGAGGTCGGCGTACAGCCGGGCGATCGCGCCGTCGGTGCGCTCGTGGAAGGTGCGCATCAGGGTGCCGAGACTCTGGGTCATGTAGATATATTAGCGCTTATGTATTCCTCGATTGAGCCCTACGAGCAGGGCATGTTGGACGTGGGTGACGGCAACCTCGTCTACTGGGAGGTCAGCGGGAATCCGCATGGCAAGCCGGCGGTGATCGTGCACGGCGGGCCGGGCGGGGGCGCGTCCCCGGGGTGGCGGCGGTACCACGATCCCGAGGCGTACCGGATCGTCGTCTTTCATCAGCGTGGTTGCGGGAAGAGCACGCCTGATGCCGGGGAGCCGGAAACCGATCTGTCGGTCAACACCACGGCGCACCTCGTCGCCGACATGGAGCGGCTGCGGGAGCATCTCGGCATCGAGCGGTGGCAGCTCGTGGGGGCGTCCTGGGGGTCGACGCTGTCGCTGGCCTACGCCGAGCGGTATCCGGAGCGGGTGAGCGAGGTGATCCTGTTCGCGGTCACCGCCGGGCGGCCCTGGGAGATCGAGTGGATCACCCGGGACGTCGGGCGGATCTTCCCCCGGGAGTGGGAGCGGTTCCGCGACTTCCTGCCGGAGGAGGACCGGGGCGGGAACCTGGCGGCGGGCTACGCGAAGGCGCTGGCCGACCCCGAGCGGCGGGAGCGGGCGGCGATCGAGTGGTGTGCGTGGGAGGACACGCATGTGAGCCTCGACCCGGAGTTCCAGCCGAGCCGGAGATATCAGGACCCGGTGTTCCGGATGACGTTCGCCCGGCTGGTGACGCACTACTGGGGGAACGGGTGTTTTCTCGGGGAGAGCGATCTCGTTCGCGGGGTTACGCGGCTGGCGGGGGTGCCCGGGGTGCTCATCCACGGGAAGTACGACGTCAGCGGGCCCTTGGTGACGGCCTGGGAGCTGCACAAGGCGTGGCCCGGGAGCGAGCTGCACGTGGTGGGGGAGGGACACGGCGGGCTGGAGATGATCGACCTGCTGACCGCCGCGACGGACAAGTTCCGGGGCTGAACCACCGACAGCCCGGGCCGGCAAGGCTGTCAGGTGGTCACGTGCACAGGACGTCGGCTAGTTCATCGAGATGTGCACGTGGTCGTAGTGGTTCTCGGTGATGCTGCCGCGGTCGGACATCGCGCGCCAGCCCGAGCCCTGGTTGATGCGCTGCTTCCAGATCACGTACTTGACGCCGAGCTTGGCCTTGTTCTGCAGCGCCCAGGCGGCCAGGCGGTCGCCCAGGGCGTTGTTGACGGCGCTCGGCATGGTGCCGCCCGTGCTCATCATGAAGTCGCAGGCCCGGCCGAGCGGGTGCTCGCCGCTGGAGCCGGACCGGAAGCAGCCCACCTCGTACGGCAGCGAGAAGCTCTTCTGCACCTGCGCGCGCATCAGCCGGGTGCGCGGCGTGATGTTGTCCGAGCCGGACGGCAGCTCGGGCGCCCAGCTGCCGTCGGACTTCTTGCCCGGCCCGAACGGCACGAGGTCCTGGAGCTTCTTCTTGATGTCGTCGATGACGTCCTGGGCGTCGTCGCGCTGCTCGGCCACCTCCGCCGTGCCCGCCTTGAGCTCGGCCGCGAGCGCGGTGGCGGCAGCGGCGGCCTTCTTCTGGTCGTCGCGGGCCTTGGCCACGCTGTTGACGACGGCCTGCTGCTCGGCGGTGAGCTGTTCGAGCATGGCCACGTTGTTGCCGTCCGGGGTCAGCATGAAGCCGGGCAGGGAGGCGTCGCGGTTCTGGTAGCGCATCCGGGCGATCTCGGCGACCCGCTGCTCGGCCGTGGCCACCGCCTGCTCGGCGGCGGTGAGCCGCTGCTGTGCCGCCGTGGCGGCCTGCTGGGCCTTGGCCAGCTCGACCCGCTTGAGGTTGTACGTCTCGATGAGCTTGTCCACCTTGCTGTTGAGCTGCTTGAGCTGGGCCCGCAGCTCGGCCTCGGACGGCTTGGGCGCGGCCGAGGCGGCGGCCGGATGGATGAGCAGCGCGGTGGCGGTGATGAGGCCGATGGCAAGACTCGCGGGGGTCGAAGCCGCCACGTGGGTGTTCCTCTCCCTCTGCCGGCCGGGTTAGCTGACGGGTTCGGGCACGGGAGCAGTCCCTACCACTTGCGCGGATTCACCCCGGATGCGATGGGTCCCCGGCTCCCGGGCAACGCGCCCGGGATTAGGCGTACAACGACCGTTTTGGTCGATGTCTAAACGGGATATTAGTGGTAGATCACGAGTCATGCGACTTTAAGGAGAAATCAATTAGTGATCAATTCGTGATCGCAGCATGCGTGCCGCATCCTCCGGCAGCACGTCGTTGACGAAGGCGCCCATGGCCGACTCCGAGCCCGCCAGGTACTTCAGCTTGCCGGGCGCCCGCCTGATGCTGAACAGCTCCAGGTGCAGGTAGGCCAGCTCGCGGCCGTACCGCACCGGCGCCTGGTGCCAGGCCGAGATGTACGGCATCGCCACCCCGAACAGCGCGTCCAGCGCCCGCAGCACCGAGGTGTACAGCGGCGCGAACGCGGCCCGCTCCTCCTCCGACAGCGCCGCCAGGTCGGGCACCTGCCGGTGCGGATACACGTGCACCTCGAACGGCCAGCGCGCGGCGGCCGGGACGAACGCCGTCCACAGCTTGTTGGAGGCGACCACCCGCGTGCCGGCGGCCCGTTCGGCGGCCAGCACGTCGGCGAACAGGTTGCCGCCCGTGTACCGCGAGGCCGCCCCGAGCTGGAGCTTGGTGCGCGGGGTCACGTAGGGGTAGGCGTAGATCTGCCCGTGCGGATGCGGGAGCGTGATGCCGATCTCCTCGCCCCTGTTCTCGAAGCAGAACACCTGCTCGACGCCCTCCATGCCGGACAGCTCGGCCGTGCGGTCGGCCCACGCCTCCATGACCAGCCTGACCTGGGCGTTGGAGAGCTTGGAGAAGGAGGAGGTGTGGTCGGAGGTGAAGCACACCACCTCACACCGCCCGACCCCCGGACGCACCTCACTCAACCCGCCGACATCCCCATAAGTCCCAAAATTTCCGGAGAAAGAGGGGAAGCGGTTCTCGAACACCACCACGTCATAGTCATGGGCCGGGATCTCCGACGCCCGCGTCCCGGACGACGGGCACAACGGGCACTCGTCGGCCGGCGGCAGGAACGTGCGCGTCTGCCGGTGACCGGCGATCGCGATCCACTCCTCGGTCAGCGGGTCGTAGCGCAGCTC
This sequence comes from Nonomuraea sp. NPDC047529, assembly GCF_040642995.1. Classification (NCBI taxonomy): domain Bacteria; kingdom Bacillati; phylum Actinomycetota; class Actinomycetes; order Streptosporangiales; family Streptosporangiaceae; genus Nonomuraea; species Nonomuraea sp. NPDC047529. The sequence goes on from NZ_JBEYTJ010000026.1 coordinate 146,452, forward strand.
GGAGGCCACCGGCCGCGGGTCGAGCGGACGCCGGTCGATCGCGCTCCGGTCGGCGTCGTCGCGCCGGTCGAAGTAGATCAGCTCTCGGCCGTCTGCCAGGTGGGTGATGGTGCGCTTCAAGGCGTGCCCTCCGCGATGATCAGTTCTCCGGCCCGTTCGGCCAGCTCGGTGCGTGCTTCCTCGGGCAGCCCCGCGTCGCTGATGACCACGTCGGCCTCGGTCAGCTCGGCGATCGTGCTGATGCCGACCGTGTTCCACTTGGTGTGGTCGGCGGGGACCACCAGCCGGTGCGCCGCGGCCACCAGTTCCCTGTCGGTCTCGGACTCCAGGAGGTTGGGCGTGGTGAACCCGGCGCGCAGGCTCATGCCGTGCACCCCGAGGAAGAGCGTGTCCACGTGCAGCCGGCGGATCGCCGCCACCGCCACGGGGCCGACGAGCGCGTCGGAGGGTGTGCGCACGCCGCCGGTCAGCACGACCGTGCGGTCGGCGCGCGGGTTGCGGTGGAAGACCTCGGCGACGGGGATCGAGTTGGTGATCACGGTCAGCTCGGGCACGGCGACCAGATGGTGGGCCAGCGCCCACGTGGTGGTGCCGGCGGAGAGCGCGACGGCGGTGCCCGGCCGGACGAGGGTGGCCGCGTGCCGCGCGATGGCCTCCTTCTCCTGCTGCTGGCGGGCGGACTTGGCGGTGAAGCCGGGCTCCTCGGTCGAGCCGGGGCCGAGGGCCGTCGCGCCGCCGTGGACCTTCTCCAGCAGCCCGCGCTCGGCCAGCACCTCAAGGTCACGGCGTATCGTCATGTCCGAGACGCCGAGCTCGCGCACGAGGTCGGCCACCCGGACGCCGCCGCTGCTGCGTACGCGTTCCAGGATCGTCTGCTGACGCTGCTGTGCGAGCACGCCCACCCCTTCCAACAGATTCCACCAAATTATGACACGAGTTTGTTGAGGAATGTTAGGTCGCGGCGTATCGCTTGTGCGACTGACGGGCAGGGGAGACCTTGAAGGTCACGATCCCGACCGCCGGAGGTGAGCCCATGGCGAAACGCGCACGCAAGGGCAGGGGGCGCAAGAAGAAGAAGGCGAACCACAGGAAGCGCCCGAACGCGAACTGACCACGGGTGGCCGCGGGATCCCGCGGCCACCCGTGCTTCCCTCAGCCGGGCAGCTCGGTGAGCGCCCGGTCGAGCCGTTCCTGCGGGAGGGTGTGATCCTCCAGCTCGCCGGCCAGGTGGCGGTCGTAGGCGGCCAGGTCGAAGTGGCCGTGCCCGCACAGCGCGGTGAGGATCACCTTCTCCTCGCCGCTCTCCTTGCAGCGCAGCGCCTCGGCGATGGTCTCGGCCAGCGCGTGCGTGGGCTCGGGAGCCGGGACGATGCCCTCCGTCCGCGCGAAGCGCACGCCCGCCTCGAAGCACTCGCTCTGGGTACGGGTCACCGCCTCGAACAACCCCAGCTCGTACATGTGGGACAGCAGCGGCGCCATGCCGTGATAGCGCAGCCCGCCGGCGTGGATCGGGTCGGGGACGAAGGAGTGCCCGAGGGTGTGCATCTTGAGCAGCGGCGTCAGCCCGGCGGTGTCGCCGAAGTCGTAGGCGTAGACGCCGCGGGTGAACGACGGGCAGGCGGCCGGCTCGACGGCCCGGAACTCGGTGGCGATCCGTCCGGCCAGCTTCTCCCTGAGGAAGGGGAAGGCGAGGCCGGCGAAGTTGGAGCCGCCGCCGGTGCAGCCGATGACCAGGTCGGGCAGCTCGGGCAGTTGCGCCAGGGCCTCCTCGCCGATCACCGTCTGGTGCATGAGGACGTGGCTGAGCACCGAGCCGAGCGCGTACCGGGCCTCGGGGTTCGCGGCGGCCACCTCGACCGCCTCGCTGATCGCCAGTCCCAGGCTGCCGGGCGAGTCGGGGTCGTCGGCCAGCGCCTTGCTGCCCGCGCCGGTGACGGGGGAGGGGCTGGGGTGGACGGTGGCGCCGTACACGCGCATGAGCGAGCTGCGGTACGGCTTCTGGTCGTAGGAGGCGCGAACCATCCAGATCCGGCACTCGATGTCGAACTGGGCGCAGGCGAACGCCAGGGCCGACCCCCACTGTCCCGCGCCGGTCTCCGTGGTCAGCAGCCGCACGCCTTCCTTGGCGTTGTAGTACGCCTGCGGCACGGCGGTGTTCGCCTTGTGCGACCCGGCCGGTGAGACGCCTTCGTACTTGTAGTAGATGCGGGCCGGCGTGTCGAGGGCCTTCTCCAGCCGGTGCGCCCTGATCAGCGGCGTCGGCCGCCACAGTCGGTAGACGTCGTAGACCTCCTTCGGGATGGGCACGTAGCGCTCGCCGCTGACCTCCTGCGCGATGAGCTCCATGGGGAACAGTGGCGCGAGGTCGTCCGGCCCGACGGGACGGCGGGTGCCGGGGTGCAGCGGCGGCGGAGGCGGCACGGGAAGATCGGGAACGATGTTGTACCAGTTGCCAGGGATCACCGTTTCAGTTTGAGCCGCCCTTCCGAGCCGTCAAGGGTATGGACGCGGACACGTTCCTTCTTTACCTTGGTTGAAACAGTTCACAGGAGGAGCGAATGAAAATCGAAGCGGTCATCTTCGACATCGGCGGCGTCCTGGAGCTCACGCCGTACCTGGGGGTGACGGCCACATGGGAGGAGCGGCTCGGCCTGCCCGCCGGTCACCTCGACGCGCACCTGGAGCCGACCTGGCTGGCCGGGGCCGTGGGAGAGGTGACGGAGGAGCAGGCCGACGCCGAGGTGGCGAAGCTGCTCGGCGCGGACGCCGAGGCGTTCATGGCCGACGTCTGGACCGAGTACCTCGGCAGCCCCAACACCGGGCTGATGGCGTACCTGGGCGCCCTGCGTCCCCGCTTCCGTACGGGCCTGGTGAGCAACAGCTACGTCGGAGCCAGGGAACGCGAGCAGGCCGCGTACGGCTACGCCGACCTGGTGGACCACATCGTCTACTCGCACGAGGCGGGCGTGCGCAAACCGGACCCGCGCATCTACCTGCTGGCCTGCGACGCCCTCGGCGCCGATCCCGCCGCCACGGTGTTCCTGGACGACCACGAGCCGTACGTCGAGGGCGCCCGCGCGGCCGGCCTGCACGCCGTGCGCTTCACCTCCAACGCCCAGGCCGTCGCCGAGCTGGACGCCCTGCTGGGGCTCAGCCGTCCGTCAGCACCGCCGGACGGTCCGGATGGTCGGCCCTGACGACCACGTCGGCGGCCCGCTGCGGGCGCGCCTCGCGCTCGTACCGCTCGTAGGCCGGCAGGCGCCACCGTTCGTCCTCGGGGGTGCGCCGCGCCAGCGCACCCGCCGACAGCCACACGTGCACGCTCAGCTCGAACGGCAGCCCCCGTCCCAGCAGGAGCGTCCCGTCCACGAGCACCACCCCGCCCGGCGCCAGCTCCCGGTACGGCAGCCGGTACGCCCGATCGATCCCGCTGTCCCACAACGCCGGCAGCACCCGCCCCGAGCCGCCCGGTTCCAGCGGTTCGAGCACCTCGCGCAGCAACCCCTTGACATCGAGCCAGTCCTCGTAGAAGACGTCGGGATCGGTCCGGCCGTGCTCCAGCCGCAGCGAGGCCGGCCTCAGGAAGTCGCCGGCCGACACCCGCAGCACGGGCCGCCCCCACAGCCGCAGGGGCGCGACCAGCTCGTCGGCCAGCGCGCCGGGCCCCGCCACGGGCGCCCCGTCGACGGCCACCCGCACCCATGAGTCCCTGGGCCACGCGGCGACACGCTCGGCCAGCTCCTCGACGAGCGCCTCCCGTGAGATCGGTCGTGCACGCATCACCACCACCCTACGCCCCGAAGATCACGAAAACCCCAGGCCCCCGAACCACGCACGAGAGCTGCTCCGCCGTACGTCGGGTCCGTCATGACGCACACCGTCGATCACCGCGACGCCCCCGTGGTCGGCCGCTTCTTGCAGTCCTGGTGCGTGACGAGAGTGGGAACGCGGCTATGGCCATGAAGATCATGGGCTCTGCCTCGGCCGCTGACTACCCGGAGACAGGGCCGCCTTCGCGATCACCCCGGGGCCGAGCGCCCCCGCCGGAGGCGTTCCCACAGAACAGCCTGCACAGCTGGATGCTCATCACGACGAACAAGGCGACTCCGCCGAGCAGAATCGCGATGACGAAGAGCGTGAACGGATGGAAGAACACTGGGCCTCCTGTCGTCGTGCCGATCATAGGAGCCCTGAGGTTCCATCGGCCTTGAGGGTGGAGGCCGTCGCCGCATGGATGTACTTCAGCGCCCTCCCGTAGAGCGTGCGATCAGTGTCGGTGTCCCCTGTAGGGCAGATGGCCGGACGGCATGAGGCCGGCGCGGCCACAAAGAGACAAGATCGGACAACAGTAAGGCCCAGGCTCGGGATCATCTCCCGGACCTGGGCCTTCGTGTCTGGAGCGGACGACGGGAATCGAACCCGCGTAGCTAGTTTGGAAGACTAGGGCTCTACCATTGAGCTACGTCCGCGCGAACCGGTCGAACTCTGGTCTAGACTTCATCCGGTCGTCAGGGCGTAAGCGTACCGGAGTCACGGACCGCATGCGCACCCGACGAGGCGGGGCGTGGCGCAGCTTGGCAGCGCGCTTGCTTTGGGAGCAAGAAGTCGCAGGTTCAAATCCTGTCGCCCCGACCAGCTCAGCAGGCCCCCTCCCATCCGGAGGGGGCCTCTTGCTTTTCCGCGCCCCAAAAATCACGTCGAAGCAGGACGAACTGCCCACTAAGGTCATGGCGTGACAGACAATCGCGTGCCGCCGCCCTATGCCGGCGACGAACGGACCATGCTCAACAACTGGCTCGAATGGCATCGCGGCACTCTGGCCGTCAAATGCGACGGCCTGACCGACGACCAGCTCAGGCTCCGCTCGGCCGGGCCCTCCACAATGTCACTGCTGGGCCTGGTCCGGCACATGGCGCACGTGGAGCGCGTCTGGTTCCGCCGCGTGCTGGACGGCGAGGACATCCCCCGCCTCTGGAACAAGGAAGTCGACGCCGACGCGGACTTCAACGACGTGGACGACGCCTCGGTCGAGGAGGCGTTCACCGCCTGGCAGGACGAGATGGAGCGCGCACGTGCCATCTCGGCCGCCAAGTCCCTGGACGCCACGGGCGACAGGAACGGCCAGGACTGCACCCACCGCTGGATCCTCGTCCACATGATCGAGGAGTACGCGCGCCACAACGGCCACGCCGACCTGCTGCGCGAGCGCATCGACGGCGTCACCGGCGAGTAGGGACGAGCGGGTCAGCCCTCTTCGGCGCGGAACAACGCCCACACGGCCTTGCCGCCGCGGTCGAGCGGGTCCCACCCCCAGCACTGACTGTAGGTCTCGACGATGTAGAGGCCGCGCCCGTTCTCGGAGATGAAGTCCGGCTCCTTGCGGCGCGGCACCTCGTCGCTCGGGTCCGCCACCGCCAGCAGCACGTGCGGCGACACGCGCATCAGCAGGAGCTCGATCTCCCGCCGGCCGGCCGCGTACATGGCGTACCTGACGGCGTTCGTCACCAGCTCCGACACCACGAGCGCGGCGTCGTCGCTCAGCTCGTGCAGGCCCCATCCCCGCAGCGTGGAGCGGGTCACGTCCCTGGCGGTCTTCACCGAGTCGGCCTGGAAGGGCAGGGGACACGCGGTCGTGTTCGGCTTCCCGCCCTTGAGCAGGTGGTCGAACCCCACCTCACGGGTGATCTGCAGGCAATCGGCAGTGGCCAGAGGATCCTCCACCATGCCGCCGATACCTCCCCGTAGCCCTCGGTTTAGTGCATGTTTGGCCCACAATGCACTAAGCCATCATGGGTCACGAACGCGGCGGCTGCAAGACCCAAATGCACGTGCAGCTGCAATGTGCAGCAGCATGCGCCTTTTGGGGCAAAACTCTCCTAATCGGACACGGGGTTGAGACCTTGTCATACCCGGCAATGTGGTGTCACTGTGTGTGCGGACCTTGAGTAGGAGGCAAAGTGACGCAGAACCAGCCGGGTTCGGGGCCGACGGCGCTGCGCATCCTCCTGGGCTCCCAGCTGCGAAAGCTCAGGGAGGCGAAGAACGTCAGCCGCGAGGAGGCGGGTCACCTCATCAGGGGGTCCGAATCCAAGATCAGCCGCATGGAGCTGGGCCGGGTGGGGTTCAAGGAACGTGACGTCGCCGACCTGCTCACCCTGTACGGGGTCGTCGATCCGCAGGCGCGCGCCGCCGTCCTCGACCTGGTGGCCACGGCCAACGAACCCGGCTGGTGGCACCGGTTCAACGACGTCCTGCCCACGTGGTTCCAGGCGTACGTCGGCCTTGAGGAGGCCGCCGCCCGGATCAGGACCTACGAGGTCCAGTTCGTGCCGGGACTGCTGCAGACCAAGGAGTACGCCCGGGCCGTCGTGACCGCGGGAGCGGCGGGCATCGCGACGGAGGAGATCGCCAGGAGGGTCGACCTCAGGCTCGAACGCCAGCGCATCCTCGACCGCCCGGACGGCCCGATCTTCTGGGCCGTGATCGACGAGGCGGCGCTGCGCCGGCCCATCGGCGGCGTCGAGGTCATGCGCGCCCAGCTCGAACACCTCATCGACCTCATGCGGCAGCCCAGCATCACCATCCAGATCATGCCGTTCAGCTTCGGCGGCCACAGCGCCGAGGGCGGGGCCTTCAGCGTCCTGCGCTTCCCCGACCGCGACCTGCCCGACGTGGTCTACGTCGAGCAACTGGCCAGCGCCCTGTACCTGGACAAGCGTGAGGACGTGGACCGCTACACAGAGGTCATGGAGCGGCTGTGCGCCGTGAGCACCACCCCGGATGAGACGATCGATCTCCTGCGGACGATCGCCGAGGAGTTCTGACGGCGACGGCGTCGTTGTTCGGTACGCATCTGCCCTAGACTGGCCATCGGCGTTGGATCCCGCCGTGGCGGAGCATGCCCAACGCCGCTCATGTGGGCGCGGCGCGTGAGCCGTACCGAATGGACGCGCCCGCGATCACTCGTAGCTTGATCAAGGAGACCATTCCGTGAAGACCGCTGTCGAGGAGCTCAGCCCGACCCGGGTCAAGCTCACCGTCGAGGTGCCGTTCGAAGAGCTGCGCCCGAGCATGGATGCGGCGTACAAGAAGGTCGCGCAGCAGGTGCGCGTCCCCGGGTTCCGGCCTGGCAAGGTTCCGGCCCGCATCATCGAGCAGCGCTTCGGCCGGGCGGTAGTGCTGGAGGAGACCCTCAACGACGCGGTGCCCAAGCTCTACGGCCAGGCCGTCGACGAGGTCGACGTGTTCCCGGTGAGCCAGCCCGACATCGAGGTCACGAAGATCGACGACGGTGAGCAGATCGAGTTCACCGCCGAGGTCGACATCCGGCCCAACTTCGAGGTGCCCGACTACCAGGGCGCCGAGGTCACCGTCGACTCCGCCGAGGTCTCCGACGAGGACGTCGACGGCCAGCTCGACTCGCTGCGCCAGCGCTTCGCGACGCTGACCGGCGTCGAGCGCGCGGCCGCCAACGGCGACTTCGTGGTGATGGACCTGCGCGCCGAGATCAACGGCGAGAACATCGAGGAGCAGCAGGCCAGCGAGGTCTCCTACGAGGTCGGCGCCGGCTCGGTGCTGCAGGGCCTCGACGACGCCCTCGTCGGCATGTCCGCGGGCGACGAGAAGAGCTTCAAGACCGAGCTCGTCGGCGGCGAGAACGCCGGCGAGGAGGCCGACGTGATCATCAACGTCAAGTCGGTCAAGGAGAAGGTCCTTCCCGAGCTCGACGACGAGTTCGCCCAGCTCGCCAGCGAGTTCGACACGCTCGACGAGCTCAAGGCCAGCATCCGCGAGCAGTCCCGCCGCAACAAGCTCATCGACCAGGTCGTCCAGGCCCGCGAGAAAGCCCTCGACGCGCTGCTCGAGAAGATCGACATCCCGCTGCCCGAGAGCGCGCTCAAGGCCGAGGTCGACGCCCGCAAGCACAACCTCGACCACCAGATCGCCGAGAGCGGCCTGAGCCGCGACGCCTTCTTCCGTCTGTACCAGACGACGGAGGAGGAGCGCTTCACCGAGTTCGACACCAACTCCGCCAAGGCGCTCAAGGTCGGCTTCGTGCTCGACAAGATCGTCAAGGCCGAGGAGCTGGGCGTCAACGAGCAGGAGCTGACCAACTTCGTGGTGCGCCGCGCCATGGAGATGGGCGTCCAGCCCAACGAGCTGGCCAAGCACCTCGCCGACAACGACCAGCTCACGCTGGCCATGGTCGAGATCGTCCGCGACAAGGCCAAGTCCGTGCTCGGCGACGCCGCCAAGGTCGTCGACAGCGAGGGCAACGAGGTCGACCTCAAGGCCATCTACGCCGAGATCAACGGCGCCCCGGTCGAGGAGGAGGCCGAGGAGGCCGACTCCGAGGACAAGGCCGAAGCCTGATCTTCCCCGAAGCCCCCGAACCACCACGGTTCGGGGGCTTCGCGCATTCCGCCCCGAACCACTCCGGTTCGGGGTTTCGCGTTTTCAGGCCAGAAGCCTTCTGGACATGGCTGTCACGCGTCCCCGCGCGCGATGGAACGCGTGTGCGCGCCCAGAGGGCTCCTGACGATCCCGCAGGAGCGAATCCGGCCCTGGGGGGCGGGGGCCGCCCTCTGAGGGCTCGTCAAGCCCCTCACCGCCACCGCTCGCGCGATGGCTTCCCCGCCGCCGGACGGCATTCACCGGGACGCAACCTCAGAAGCTCCACAAGCCCCACCAGCCAGGAATCATCCCCGCCGAAACGCCCACAGAGCCGGACCATGAGCTGGACGTGGAGGAACGGCGTAGCCTGACAGAAGACCGGTCACCCAGACCTGCGCCGTCAGCGAACAGTACGGGGGACCGGGCATGACCTGTGGGCGTCGCGCGTTAAGGTCACAAGCAAAGCCAATCACTTACGACGCATCGGAAGGTGACGCTGTGACCAGCCCGCCGACCTTCTATCAGCCTGAGTCGCGAGGCCGTGAGAACGGCTCGTCCTTCCGGCTTGAGGACCAGCTTTACCAGCGCCTGCTGCGTGAGCGCATCATCGTGCTCGGTCAGGAGGTCAACGACGAGATCGCCAACCGGATCTGCGCCGAGCTGTTGCTGCTCGCGGCCGACGACCCCGAGCGCGACATCACGCTGTACATCAACTCGCCGGGGGGCTCGGTGAGTGCCGGTATGGCGATTTACGACATGATGGAATATGTGCCTAACGACGTGTCCACGGTGGTGATGGGCATGGCCGCCTCCATGGGGCAGTTCCTGCTCACCGCCGGCGCCCGCGGCAAGCGCTACGGCCTGCCGCACGCCCGCGTCATGATGCACCAGCCGTCCGGCGGCATCGGCGGCACCGCGGCCGACATCGCCATCCAGGCGGAGCAGATGCTCTACGTGAAGAAGACGCTCGCCGAGCGGATCGCCTTCCACACCGGGCAGCCGCTGGACCAGATCGAGTCCGACTCCGACCGTGACCGCTGGTTCACGGCCGAGGAGGCGAAGGACTACGGCTTCATCGATCACGTGGTGCGCAGCGCGCGGCAGGTGCCCTCCGTGGGCCCGGTCTCCTAGGGGGAGCTGACATGAACATCCAGAGCCGTTACGTTCTCCCCTCCTTCGTCGAGCGCACGTCCTACGGCGTGAAGGAGATGAACCCGTACAACAAGCTCTTCGAGGACCGCATCATCTTCCTCGGAGTGCAGATCGACGACGCGTCGGCCAACGACGTGATGGCCCAGCTGCTGACGCTGGAGTCGCTCGACCCCGACCGTGACATCAGCATCTACATCAACTCGCCCGGCGGCTCGTTCACGGCCATGACGGCGATCTACGACACGATGCAGTTCGTCCGGCCGGAGATCCAGACCGTCTGCCTCGGCCAGGCCGCGTCCGCCGCGGCCGTGCTGCTGGCCGGCGGCACCCCGGGCAAGCGCTTCGCGCTGCCCAACGCCCGGGTGCTGATCCACCAGCCCTCCACCGAGGGCGGTGGCCAGGGAAGCGACATCGAGATCCAGGCCCGCGAGATCCTCCGCATGCGATCCCTCCTTGAGGACATCGTGGCGAAGCACACGGGCAAGGCCTCCGCCGACATCCGCAAGGACATCGAACGCGACAAAATTCTCAGCGCGGACGAGGCAAAGGCGTATGGTCTGATCGACGACATCATCCCGACCAGGAAGAAACGAGCTCAGGCCGTCGCTTCCTAGTTGAGATGTGACGCACCGGAGCGCTGCCCAATAGGGCACGTTCCGGTGCGACTCGCCGCTAGGGGGCTCACTGAGGGCCCAGAAGACGGTAACGTCGAAACCTGAGCGGTTCGGCCTAGTCCGGAGGATGTCCGGAGACACTGCTCGCGTGAGCAGGGCGGTCCCACGCAAAGGAGTATCTGGGGTGGCACGCATCGGCGACGGGGGAGACCTGCTGAAGTGCTCTTTCTGCGGAAAGAGTCAGAAGCAAGTCAAAAAGCTCATTGCCGGTCCAGGCGTCTACATCTGCGATGAGTGCATCGATCTCTGCAACGAGATCATCGAGGAGGAGCTCTCCGAGTCCTCCGAGCTCAAGTGGGACAACCTGCCCAAGCCGAGGGAAATCTACGAGTTCCTCGACGCCTACGTCATCGGACAGGACAAGGCGAAGAAGGCGCTCTCGGTGGCGGTCTACAACCACTACAAGCGGGTGCAGTCCGGCGACCGGGGCAGAGACGACGGCCTTGAACTGGCCAAGAGCAACATCTTGCTGCTCGGGCCCACCGGGTCGGGAAAGACTCTCCTCGCACAGACTCTGGCGAAGATGCTCAACGTGCCCTTCGCCATCGCCGACGCCACCGCCCTCACCGAGGCGGGCTACGTCGGCGAGGATGTCGAGAACATCCTGCTCAAGCTCATCCAGGCCGCCGACTACGACGTCAAGAAGGCCGAGACGGGCATCATCTACATCGACGAGGTCGACAAGATCGCCCGTAAGAGCGAGAACCCGTCGATCACTCGTGACGTCTCCGGCGAGGGCGTGCAGCAGGCGCTGCTGAAGATCCTCGAAGGCACGACGGCCTCGGTGCCGCCGCAGGGCGGGCGTAAGCACCCGCACCAGGAGTTCATCCAGATCGACACCACCAACGTGCTGTTCATCTGCGGTGGAGCCTTCGCCGGCCTCGAAAAGATCATCGAGTCGCGCATCGGCAAGAAGGGCATCGGCTTCAACGCCATCATCCGCTCGAAGGAAGAGGTCGACACGGCCGACATCTTCGGCGACGTGATGCCCGAAGACCTGCTGAAGTTCGGCATGATCCCCGAGTTCGTCGGGCGTCTGCCGGTCATCACCTCGGTCCACAACCTCGACCGCGAGGCCCTCATCCAGATCCTCACCGAGCCCCGCAACGCGCTGGTCAAGCAGTACCGCAAGCTGCTGGAGCTCGACGGCGTGGAGCTGGAGTTCACCGACGGCGCGCTGGAGGCCATCGCCGACCAGGCCATCCTGCGCGGCACCGGCGCGCGCGGCCTGCGCGCGATCCTGGAGGAAGTGCTCCAGTCCGTCATGTACGAGGTGCCCTCCCGCCAGGACGTCGCCCGCGTGGTCATCACCCGCGAGTCGGTGCTCGAACACGCGATCCCGACGCTCGTGCCGCGCGACCAGCTCGCCGCCAAGCAGCAGCGCACGCCGCGCGAGAAGTCGGCCTGACCGTCGTCGAAAACGCCCCCGGGAATCAACCCGGGGGCGTTTCGCTTGCCCGGCTCCCTAGAATTGGTCACTGTGACCACGCAAGAGCTGCCCACCCAATACACGCCGGCCGACGTCGAGACCCGTAGCTACGAGCGCTGGGTGTCCGAAGGCTACTTCCACGCCGACCCGGGCAGCTCGCGAGTGCCGTACAGCATCGTCCTCCCGCCGCCCAACGTGACGGGCGTCCTGCACATCGGGCACGCCCTCGACCATTCCGTCCAGGACGCGCTGACCCGCCGCGCCCGCATGCAGGGCCGCGAGACGTTGTGGCTGCCCGGCATGGACCACGCCGGCATCGCCACCCAGAACGTCGTGGAGCGCGAGTTGGCCAAGCAGGGCCTGTCCCGCCACGACCTGGGCCGCGAGGCGTTCGTCGAGCGCGTCTGGGAGTGGAAGGAGGAGTCCGGCGGCCGCATCCTCGGCCAGATGCGCAAGCTCGGCGACGGCGTCGACTGGGAGCGCGAGCGCTTCACCATGGACCCGGGGCTGTCGCGGGCCGTCCAGACCATCTTCAAGAAGCTCTTCGACGACGGGCTCATCTACCGCGCCGAGCGCATCATCAACTGGTGCCCGCGCTGCCTGACCGCATTGTCCGACATCGAGGTCGAGCACAGCGAGGACGAGGGTGAGCTGGTCTCGATCCGCTACTCCGACGAGATCGTGGTGGCCACCACCCGCGCCGAGACCATGCTCGGCGACACGGCCGTGGCCGTCCATCCCTCCGACGAGCGCTACGCCCACCTGGTCGGCACGATGGTCGAGGTGCCGCTGACCGGCCGCATGATCCCCGTGGTCGCCGACGAGCACGTCGATCCCGCCTTCGGCACCGGAGCGGTCAAGGTCACCCCGGCTCACGACCCCAACGACTTCGAGATCGGCCGACGCCACTCGCTGCCGTCGCTCACCGTCATGGACGAGCGCGGCGTCATCACCGCTCACGGTCCCTTCCAAGGGCTCGACCGCTTCGAGGCACGCCCGGCCGTGGTCGCCGCGCTGCGCGCCGATGGCCGCATCGTCGCCGAGAAGCGCCCGTACCTGCACTCGGTCGGCCACTGCTCGCGCTGCAAGACCGTGGTGGAGCCGCGGCTGTCGCTGCAGTGGTTCGTCAACGTCTCGCCGCTGGCCAAGGCCGCCGGCGACGCCGTGCGCGACGGCCGCACCCGCATCCACCCGCCGGAGCTGGCCAAGCGCTACTTCGACTGGGTCGACGACATGCACGACTGGTGCATCTCCCGCCAGCTGTGGTGGGGCCACCGCATCCCGGTCTGGTACGGCCCGGGCGGCGAGGTCGTTTGCGTCGGCCCCGACGAGGAGCCGCCGGCCGGCTACACCCAGGACTCCGACGTCCTCGACACCTGGTTCTCCTCGGGCCTGTGGCCGTTCTCGACGCTCGGCTGGCCCGACTCCACCCCGGAGCTGGAGAAGTTCTATCCGACCTCCGTCCTGGTCACCGGCTACGACATCCTGTTCTTCTGGGTGGCCCGGATGATGATGTTCGGCCTCTACGCCATGGACGGCCGTCCGCCGTTCCAGACCGTGGCCCTGCACGGCATGGTCCGCGACCAATACGGCAAGAAGATGTCGAAGTCGTTCGGCAACGTGGTCGACCCGCTCGACTGGGTCGAGCGTTTCGGCGCCGACGCCACCCGCTTCACGCTGCTGCGCGGCGCCAACCCCGGCGCCGACGTGGCGGTGAGCGAGGAATGGGCGGCCGGCTCGCGCAACTTCTGCAACAAGATCTGGAACGCCACCAGGTTCGCGCTGATGAACGGCGCGACGGTGGGCTCGCTCGACGGGCTCGACCTCACCGCGGCCGACCGCTGGATCCTGTCCCGCCTGCAGACCGTGGTGAACGCCGCGGATGCGGCCTTCGACGAGTACGAGTTCGCCAAGGCCTCCGACCTGCTCTACCACTTCGCCTGGGACGAGGTCTGCGACTGGTACCTGGAGCTGGCCAAGATCCAGCTCGGGGAGGGGCTCGAACACACCCGGCTCGTGCTCGGGCACGTGCTCGACGCGCTGCTGCGGTTGATGCATCCGCTGGTGCCGTTCGTCACCGAGGAGTTGTGGCGAGCGGTGACAGGTGGCGAGTCGATCGTCGTGGCCCCCTGGCCGCAGGCCGACCCGCGCTACGCCGATCCGGCGGCCGAGGCCGAGATCGACGCCCTCCAGGAGCTCGTCACCGAGGTCCGCAGGTTCCGTTCCGACCAGGGGCTCAAGCCCGGCCAGAAGGTGGCCGCCCGGCTGGGGCTGTCCGCCACGCCGCTGGAGGCCCAGGAGAAGGCGATCCGCGCGTTGCTGCGGCTGACCGAGCCGGCGGAGACGTTCAACGCCACGGCGCGGTTCAGCGTGGGCGCGGTGACCGTGGAGATCGACACCGCGGGCGCCATCGATGTCGTGGCCGAGCGGAAGCGTCTGGAGAAGGATCTCGCCGCCGCCCGGAAGGAAGCCGCTCAGGCGACCGGCAAGCTGGGCAACGAGCAGTTCATGTCCAAGGCGCCCGACGACGTGGTGGCCAAGGTCAGGGCCCGTGCCGAGCAGGCCGCCGCGGACATCGCGCGCCTTGAGGCGCAGCTGTCCGGGCTCGGGGTTTAGACCATACGAACGCGGGGAAGGTCCATTCGTTACCGAAGATGGACCTTCGTCGTCCTCAGGGCTGCTACAGTTTTCAACGCGGGGCCGATCGGCCCCACACCCCTTCTGATCAACCCCGACTTTCGGGCGGTCTGACCTAGCGGTTGGACAAAGGCCGGAAGTTAGAGTAAGTTAGCAGGGTTGCTCCGAAACGGGGCAGGTCCGGAAGCTCCCGGATCGGGCGGTTTGACAAGAATCGTCCGGATCTGGTAGACTGAAGGAAAGAAAATGTGAGCGCCTCTGAACGAGGATCCGGGAACGGGTTCTGGTGAGGAAGTACGCGTCCGTTTCTTGAGAACTCAACAGTGTGTTAAAAGCCAGTGCATGAAA